>JBOHCO010001644.1:0-6111 GCA_050698895.1 Streptosporangiaceae bacterium | reverse complement strand
TGGTGCTTGGAGGGCGGCTTGGGCGAGTTGACGCCGCTGCCCGCGGAGTAGAACGGGCTGGTCAGCGGGACGGGCACGAAGTTCTCGACCGGGCCGAGGTCGGCGTGCAGGAACGTGATCTGCCAGGTCGCTCCGGGGGCGTCGTCACCGTACATCTGCGAGCCGGAGCCGCTGCCGAAGGTGCCGCCGATGTCGCGGTAGTCGGCGTGCGCGCCGAGCATCGCGCCCCAGGTGAACTGGTTCAGCGGGTTGTACACCGACACGTAGGAGGCGAGCTGGGGGGTGTACCCGCCGAAGTCGGCGAAGTCACCGGCGTTGCCGGTGCCGGTCTTGGCCGCGGCCGGGCGGCCGATGTCCCGGCCGGCCGCGGTGCCGGAGGTGATGACGCCCTGCAGGATGTGCGAGGCGGCGTCGGCGACGGCCGCGGAGAAAGCCCGGTGGCAGCCGGCGGACTCGACGGGCAGCTTGCTGCCGCCCTGGGTCACGATCGACTGGATCACGATCGGCTTGCAGTAGATGCCGCGCGCGGCCACTGTGGCGTAGGCGTCGGCCATGGTCATGGTCGACATGTAGGCGCCGGAGCCGAGGGTGAACGACGGGTTGTCGTCCGCGGGCTCCTGATAGTCGGTCTTGATCGGGTGATGCGGGTTACCGACGGCGGCGAACAGCGACTGGCCGGTGGCCCGGTGCGCGCCCATGCTGACCGCGGTCTTGACCACGGCGCACAGGCCGACCTTCTGCTCGAGCTGGGCGTAGAAGATGTTGATGGACTGCGTGGTCCCGTTGTACAGGGTGAACGCCTCGGTGCCCTTGGTCGGGCCCTCGGCGTTCTGCAGGTTCGGGTAGCTGGACTGCGCGCCCTTGCAGCTGAAGTACGGGCTGATGGTCTCGGGCGCGGTGATCTTCATGCTGAACCCGAACGGGATGCCCTGCTTGAGCGCGGTGATCAGGGTGAAGACCTTGGCCGAGGAGCCCTGCTGGACGCCGGCCCCGCCGTCGTACTTGGAGTCGACGGCGTAGTCCACGGTGGTCGCGTTGGGTCCGGTGCCGTAGCGGCGGTTCTCGGCGATCGCGCGGACCTTGCCGGTGCCGGGCTGGATCAGCACCTCGGCGTCGGCGTTGTGGCCGGGGTTGTAAAGGCCGCCCCAGCCCGGCTCGACGTAGTTCACGGCGTGCGTCGCGGCCCGCTGGTCCTGGGGGTTCAAGGTCGTGTAGATCTTGAGGCCGCCGGTGGTGTTGAGCTGGTTCCAGATCTTGGAGTAGAAGTTGTCCACCCGCAGCTTGGCCACCACGAAGTCGCAGAAGAAGGCCTCCGGGGCGGCGCTCGCGCTGAGGCAGCCGGTCTCCAGCGGGATCGTCGAGGAGTGCAGGTTCAGCTTGCTGCTCTCGGCCGCCGCGGCCTGCTGCTTGGTGATGTACTTCAGCTGGGCCATCCGGGCCAGCACCACGTTGCGCCGGTTGCGGGTCGTGGTGGGCTGGGTGAACGGGTCGTCGGCGGTGGGGTTCTCCACCATGCCGGCCAGCATCGCGGCCTCGGGCAGGGTCAGCTTGTGCGCGGTGGTGTTGAAGTAGCGCTCGGCGGCGACCTGGATGCCATAGGCCGAGTTCTCGAAGTAGGCCACGTTGAGGTAGGCCGCGAGCAGCTGGTTCAGGCTCAGATCGTGCTCGACGATGGCGGCCATCCGCAGCTCGCGGATCTTGCGCTCGGCGGTCGGGGCGGCGTCCTCGGCGGCCGCCTGAGCGTTGGGCGCGGTCAGCACCAGGGCGTTCTTGATGTACTGCTGGGCCAGGTCGGAGCCGCCCTGGACGTTCTTGTGCTCGAGGTCGTTGACCAGGGCCCGCAGGGTGCCGCGCGCGTCGATGGCGCCGTGCTGATAGAACCTCGAGTCCTCGATCGCGACGATGGCGTTGCGCATCACCGGCGCGATGTAGGAGTAGCTGACCGGGACCCGGTACTTGTGGTCCGGGTAGTAGTAGGCGATCAGCTTCCCGCGGGAGTTCAGGATCTCCGACCGGGTCGGGACCGTGCCCAGCTTCGGGACCTTGAGGTTCATGAAGGTATCGGAGGCGTCACGGACAGCTACGCCGAATATGCCGGTGAACGGCACGAACATGGCGCCAATCAAGGCACCAGCAGCTACAGACAGGACCGCGATGCGGCCTACCGCGCTCGTGGCGATGCCGGCGCGGCGCCAAGGACTTTGCACCCGAACAGGTTACGCTGCCGTCGGCACAGTGTCGTCCACAGTGCCGATTAGCAGCCCGAATGCTGCCGTCGGGGGCCCTATGGGGCGGCTGCATCCGCTCTGGCTCCCGTGAACGGAATGACTAGTCACTTCTGTCCGTATAGCCCTGATGGACTATGCGGAAATGGACCTGCCGGGGGCTAGCGCTCCGGCTCTGACTTCCGTAAGTTACTCTTCCGCGACCATCACTCACCGGGTCAGGCGCGCCTAGCGCCGGTCCCGGACCGCGACTGAACGCCACCCGGCGTGATCAACCGCTGCGGGCGTGACGATCAGGAGGAGTTGCCACATGTGGATCACGGACTGGACTGCCCGCGCCGCGTGCAAGGGCACGGACCCGGACGAGCTCTTCGTTCAGGGGGCGGCGCAGAACCGGGCCAAGCTGATCTGCCGGGGCTGCACTGTCCGGACCGAGTGCCTCGCTGACGCCCTCGACAACCGGATCGAGTTCGGCGTGTGGGGCGGGATGACCGAGCGTGAGCGCCGCGCGCTGCTGCGCCGCCGCCCGGACGTCACGTCGTGGCGGGAACTGCTCGAAGACGCGCGGAACAAGTACGAGCGCACCGGCGACGACGAGCTCGTCGCCAGCTGACGCTGCTCCGTTCCGCCGACATCGTTCCTGAATTAACAAAATCCGGCGATTGGCCGGTCGGCCCTTTAGGCGCCGAATGCCTGCCCGATGGCGCGCAGGCCCGCCAGATCATGCACATCCTCGGCCTGGGCCGGTATCTCGGCGACGGGCACGACGGGGTGCGCGGCGGTGAAATGCTCGGCCAGCCGCTGTTGCGCTGACACCTGCTGCATGCGCTCGGCGTGCCGCCGCAGCGCGGCCACGGCCAGCGGATGCTCGCCCGTGGCCTGCAGCGTCTCGGCGGCGGCCTGGCTGCCCGCGGCGGACAGCCGGGCGGCGGGCGATCGCTGCACCCGGTTGAGCAGCAGCCCGGCCAGCGGCATCCGCTCCTGGGCCAGCCGCTCGACGAAGTACGAGGCCTCGCGCAGGGCGTCCGGCTCGGGCGCCGCGACGACCAGGAACGCTGTCCCGGGCGCCCGGAGCAGCTGATAGGTGTAGTCGGCGCGCTCGCGGAAGCCGCCGAACATGGTGTCCAGCGCGGTCACGAACGTCTGCACGTCGCGCAGCACCTGGGCGCCGAGGATCTTGGTCAGCACGCCGGTCACCATTCCGAACCCGGCGTTGAGCACGCGCAGATAGGCGCGGCCGCCAATCTTGGCCGGCGCGGTGAGCAGCCGCAGCAGCTTGCCGTCCAGGAACCGGGCCAGCCGCTGCGGGGCGTCGAGGAAATCCAGCGCGGAACGGCTGGGCGGGGTGTCGACGACGATCAGGTCCCATTCGTCGGCCCGGCGCAACTGGCCGAGCTTCTCCATGGCCATGTACTCCTGCGTCCCGGCGAAGCCGGACGACAGGGACTGGTAGAAGGGGTTGGCCAGGATCTGCGTGGCCCGGTCGGGGTCGGCGTGCGCCTCGACGATCTCGTGGATGGTCCGCTTCATGTCGAGCTTCATGGCGTGCTGGCTGCCGCATTCAAGGGTTTCCTGCTGGGGGGTCCGGGGGGTGGCCCCCCGGGTCGGCACCTTGCCGTTCCCGACGTCCTGGACCAGCCGGGGGGTGTTGTCCAGCGAGGTCAGGCCCATGGACTGGGCCAGGCGGCGGGCCGGGTCGACGGTCAGCACCACGACGTGCCGCCCGCGCTCGGCCGCGCGCAGCCCGACGGCCGCGGCGGTCGTCGTCTTGCCGACCCCGCCCGAGCCGCAGCAGACGATGATCCGGGTCCGCCGGTCGTCGATCAGGCGGTCCACGTCCAGCGGCGGCGGCCCGGCCATCAGGCGGCCCCCTGGTCCCGCAGCGCGGCGGCCAGCCGGTACAGCCCGCCCAGGTCCACCCCGTCGCTGATCCAGGGCAGCTCGTAGCGCGGCGGCCCGGCCTGATCCAGGCGGGATCGCTGGAGTTCCTGGCCCAGGGCGGTCTTGGCGTCCGCGGCCAGTTCATCGGCCAGGGCCGCGGCCAGACGGCGGCTGTCGTCCAGGCCGGCCGTCTTGAGCCCCAGGGCCAGCTCGCCGGTGTCCAGCCGGCCCTCGGCGGCGGCGCGGATCTGGTCCGGGGGCAGCGGCAGCGGCCGGGTCATGTTGATCATGATCCCGCCGATCTGGATACCCCCACCCGCCTCCCCTGTCCCCTTCATGGCCAGCCCGGTCAGCTCGGCGATGCCGTCGAGGGTCTCCTGCACCGGCATCTCCTCCAGGACGGTGACGAAATGCACCGCGGTGTCGGGCGAGCGGATGACCCGCTGGACGGTGTCGGCGTGGCCGCGGATCGGGCCGACCCTGGCCAGGCCGGAAACCTCGGACGTGACGTTGAGGAACCGGCCGATGCGGCCGGTGGGCGGGGCGTCCATGACCACGGCGTCGTAGACCCTGGCGCCGGTCTTGCCGGAGGCCTTGCGGCGCACGGCCTCGGCGGCCTTGCCGGTGAGCAGCACGTCCCGCAGGCCCGGCGCGATCGTGGTGGCGAAGTCCATCACGCCGAGCCGGGTCAGCGCGGTCCCGGCGTGGCGCAGGTTGTAGAACATCTCCAGGTACTCGACCAGCGCTGACTCGGGGTCGGCGACCAGCGCGAAGACATCGCCGCCGGGCCGGGTCCCGGTCGCCGGGGCGACCGCGACCTTCCGCTCGGAGTAGGGCAGCGGCGGCACGTCGAACAACTGCGCGATGCCCTGGCGGCCCTCCACCTCCATCAGCAGCACCCGCTTGCCGCCCGAGGCGAGAGCCAGGGCCAGCGCCCCGGCGACGGTGGTCTTGCCGGTGCCGCCCTTCCCGGTGACGACGTGCAGGCGCACGCCGTCCCAGTCGGTGTCCCGTGTGCTCACGTCTGGAGGTTATCCGCGCCGGCGGCTATGCCCGTCCATGGATGGCGCTCAGCGCAGATGTCACTACGCTGACATAAGAGGCTCTCCGCTGAGCCGTGAAGGGGTGATCCGCCCATGGTGGAAGCACTGATTACGATCCTGGTGGTTCTGGTGGTCGGCGGCGTGATCGCAGTCGGCCGGTCCGTCCGCATCGTCCAGCAGTACGAGCAGGGCATCATTTTCCGCTTCGGAAAGATTGTTGAGGCTCCGCGCACCGCCGGCCTGACCCTCATCCGCCCGTTCGGCGACCGCATGCAGAAGGTCAACATGCAGATCGTCGCCATGGCCGTCCCGGCTCAGGAGGGCATCACGAGGGACAACGTCAGCGTCCGGGTGGACGCGGTGGTCTACTTCCGGGTCGTCGACCCGATCAAGGCGACGATCAACGTGCAGAACTACCTGTACGCCATCTCGCAGCAGGCCCAGACCTCGCTGCGGTCCATCATCGGCCAGTCGGAAATGGACCAGCTGCTGGCCGAGCGCGACACGGTGAACCGGGAACTGCGCCGCATCATCGACGAGCCGACCGAGGGTCCCTGGGGCATCCGCGTCGAGCGCGTGGAGATCAAGGACGTCTCGCTGCCGGAGGGCATGAAGCGCTCCATGTCGCGTCAGGCGGAGGCTGAGCGCGAGCGGCGCGCCCGGATCATCACCGCCGACGGCGAGTACCAGGCGTCCAAGCGCCTGGCGGCGGCGGCCAACGTCATGGCCAGGGACCCGGCCGCGCTCCAGCTGCGACTGCTCCAGACGGTGGTCGAGGTGGCCGCCGAGCGCAACAGCACGCTGGTCATGCCGATTCCGGTCGAGCTGCTCAGGTTCTTCGACAAGTTCACCCCGTCGAGCGGCGGGGGCGAGGCGAAGTCGGCGGCGGACTCGGCCTCGATGGCCGATTTCGGTGACGCGGTCGACCCGACCATCGCCGACGCGGTGGCCGAGGCCGAGGG
>JBOHCO010001643.1:0-2489 GCA_050698895.1 Streptosporangiaceae bacterium | reverse complement strand
GCCTCGATCAGCCCGGCCGCGCGCAGCGCGGCCGGCGCCCGGTCCTGCCCCGCGTGGTGGGCCCCGGCGCTGGTCGGAACCCCGATGACGACCCAGTCGCTCACGTCCCGAGCCTCCTAGAGCTTCTCGATCGGGGCGTAGCGCAGGACCAGGTGCTTGATCCCGTAGTCCCCCCCGAAGTCGATCTTGGCTTCGGGATCGTCGACCCGGCCCTCCACCGACAGCACCGTGCCCAGGCCGTAGGAGTCGTGGTTGACCCGGTCGCCGGGCTGGAGCGAGGGCACCTTCCGGTTGCCCAGCGCCTGCACGCCGGGCCGCCGGGCCAGCCGCTCGGAGGCCGGCGCCGCGGCCACCGCCTCGGAGCGCCGCCACTCGATGAGCCGCTCCGGCACCTCGGTCAGGAACCGGGACTGCTTGTGGTAGGCCGGGCGGCCGAACCAGGCCCTGGACACCGCGCGGGTCAGGTACAGCCGCTGCTCGGCGCGGGTGATCCCGACGTAGGCCAGCCGCCGCTCCTCGGCCAGCTCGCGGTCGTCGCCGCTGGAGCGCTCGTGCGGGAAGACGTTCTCCTCCAGCCCGGTCAGGAAGACCACCGGGAACTCCAGGCCCTTGGCCGTGTGCAGGGTCATCAGCGTGACCATGCCGCCGTGCTCCGCGCCCTCGGGGATCTGGTCGGCGTCGGCGACCAGCGAGACCTGCTCCAGGAAGACGGCCAGCGTGCCCGGGGCGGGGCCGCCGGCTTCGCCGTCGGCGGCCCCGAACTGCCCTGCTCCAAACTGCCCTGCTCCAAACTGCCGGGCGTCGAACTCCCTGGCCACCGACACCAGCTCGTGGAGGTTCTCGATCCGGCTCTCGTCCTGCAGGTCGGTGGAGGCCTGGAGCTCGGCCACGTAGCCGGTCTTGTCCAGTATCGCCTCGGCCAGGTCGCCGACCGGGCTGCCCGCCTGCGAGGCCGCCCGCAGCCCGCCGATCAGCTCGTTGAAGCCCTCGATGGCCCGGGCCGAGCGCGCGGCCAGGCCGGGCACGTCGCCGGGCCGGGCCAGCGCCTGGGCGAAGCTGATCCGCTGGCGCTGGGCGAACGCGGCCACGTACTCCTCGGCCCGGTCACCGATACCGCGGCGCGGGGTGTTGAGCACCCGGCGCAGCGACACCTCGTCCCCCGGGTTGGCGATCAGCCGCAGGTAGCCGAGCAGGTCCCGGATCTCCCGCCGCTCGTAGAACCGGACACCGCCGACCACCTTGTAGGGCAGCCCGGTCCGGATGAAGACCTCCTCGAACACGCGGGACTGCGCGTTGGTCCGGTAGAACACGGCCACCTGGCCGGCGGTGGCCTGGTGCTCGTCGGCCAGCCGGTCGACCTCCTCGGCCACGAAGGCGGCCTCGTCGTGCTCGCTGTCGGCCACGTAGCCGGTGATCGGCGGCCCGTTGCCCGCGTCGGACCACAGGTTCTTGGGCACCCGGCCGGGGTTGCGCGAGACCACGGCGTTGGCCGCGGCCAGGATGTTCTGGGTGGACCGGTAGTTCTGCTCGAGCAGGATGACCCGGGCCCCTGCGAAATCCCGCTCGAACTCCTCGATGTTCCTGATCGTGGCGCCGCGGAATGCGTAGATGGACTGGTCGGCGTCGCCGACCACGACCAGCTCGGCGGGCGGGATGGTCTCCTCGTCGCTGACCGGCATGGGGTCCTGCCCGGCCAGCTCGCGGACCAGCACGTACTGCGCGAGGTTGGTGTCCTGGTACTCGTCGACCATGACGTGCCGGAACCGCTTGCGGTACTCGGCGGCTACCTCGGGGAACGCCTGGAGCAGGTTGACCGTGACCATGATCAGGTCGTCGAAGTCCATCGCCCCCGCGGCGACCAGCCGGCGCTGATACTCGCCGTAGGCCTGGGCCAGGGCCTTCTCCCGGTAGCCCGAGGCCTTGGCCGCGGCGGTCTCGTAGTCGATGAGCTCGTTCTTGAGGTTGGAGACCTGGTGCAGCATGGCCTTGGGCGGATGGTGCTTGGCATCCAGCTCGAGCTCGCGGCAGACCAGGGCCATGAGCCGCTGGGAGTCGGCCTGATCGTAGATGGAGAACGAGGACGGGTAGCCGAAGCGGTCGGCCTCCCGGCGCAGGATCCGCACGCAGGCCGAGTGGAAGGTCATCAGCCACATGGCCCGGGCGCTGGCCCCGGTGAGCGCCGCGGCCCGGTCGGCCATCTCCCCGGCCGCCTTGTTGGTGAACGTGATCGCGAGGATCTGGCGGGGGTGAACCTGCCGTTGGGCCAGCAGGTAGGCGATCCGGTGGGTCAGCACCCGGGTCTTGCCCGAGCCCGCCCCGGCCACGATGAGCAGCGGGCCGCCCTCGTGGAGGACGGCGGCTCGCTGCTGGGGGTTCAGCCCCTCGAGGAGGGCATCGGAGTCAAGGGCGGCGGCGGTCACCCGATCAGACTAGGCGCTGCCGCCGACAGCCGGCGGCGGCACGGCAGCAGGCCCGGGACTACTTGTCCG
>JBOHCO010001642.1:0-1552 GCA_050698895.1 Streptosporangiaceae bacterium | reverse complement strand
GGGTCAGCCGCCCAGCGGTGGCACGGCGGCCACCTCGCGGGCGGTCTCCCCGTCCTCGCCGGCCGACCGGGGGCGCACCCAGCGCTCGGCGATCTGGTCGAACATCTCGAACCGCGCCCGGCCCGGCTCGCCCAGCTCATCCACTACCGCTCCGATAAGCGTCTCCACCACGGCCAGGGCCGGGGTCAGGCTCTCGAACGGCGACGGGCCGGAGACATGAGCGGTCAGCACGGCGTCGGCGATGTCCGCAACCGGGGATAGCCACGGATCGGTAAACAGCACGATCCGCGCGCCGGCGGCTTTCGCCGCCCGCGCGATCTCCAGGGTGTCGCGCTCGTAGCGCCGGAAGTCGAAGGCCGCGACGACGTCCCGCCTGGCAATGTCGGCGATAGCACCCGCCCGGTCGCTGGCCGACGCCGGGACCAGCCGGACTCCCGGGCGCAGCTCGCGTAGCACCGAGGTCAGGTAGCCGGCGAGTAGCTGGCTGAACCACCCGCCGGTGGCCAGCACCTGCCCCCCCTCGGCCAGCAGGGCGACCGCGCGGCGGAACTCGGCCGGGTCGAGGCCGGCCACGCTTGCCGTCACGGCCTCGCCCGCCGTCCGCGCGCTGGTGCCGAGCAGGTCGGACGGCCGCTGTCCGGTCTGATGCTTCCGGTAGACCTCGACCGGCGGCATCATCCGCGCGGTGATTTCCTCATGCAGCGCACGCTGGAACGCCGCGTAGTTATCGAAACCCAGCTCAGCGATGAACCGGCTCACGGTCGGGCCGCTAACCCCGGCATGGGCGGCCAGCCGCCCGGCCGACTCAAGCCCGATGGTCGGCGGGCCGGTCAGCAGGGACCTGGCCACCCGTCGCTCGGACCGCGACAGCTCGCCAAGCCGCTGGCGGATCTTCTCCGACACGCTGAGCTCAGGCGGGTTCGGGGTGCTGGGCTCCTGCGGTTGAAGTGCGTCGTCCATCCAGCTCACCTCACGACAGACTGAAACAACTCATTCAGGATACCGCCTTGACCGCTAATTTCGAATCATGTTGTACTCAAGCATGCCGGTCATATCCGCAGATCTGCGGCCAAAGCCACCCGGCGCGGCCCTCGCAGCGGCCGCGGCCCGGTTCGGCACCCCGGTCTACGTGTCCGAGGCGACGACCGTCGCCCGTGCCGCGAGCCGGCTGGAGGCCGCGTTCGGCCCGCCCTGGCTCCGGCTGTACTCGCTGAAGGCCAACGACCTGCCGGCGATCACCTCGTTGCTGTCCGGTCGCGGCTGGGCGGCCAGCGTGGTGTCCACCGGCGAGTGGCACAGCGCGCGCGCTGGCGGCGTGGCCAACCACGACGTGGCGTTCGAGGGCATCGGCAAGACCGACGGGCAGCTCGAGTACGCCGTATCCGAGGCCGCGGCCGGCCGGCCACTCCGCTGGCTGGCCATCGAGTCAGCTCAGGAGGCCGCGCGGCTGGCCGAGCTTGCCGCCGACGCGGGCCTGGGCCGCGGCGGCCGGCCGCCGCTGGACGTCCTGCTCAGGCTCAATCCGGAGGTCGAGCCTGAGACCCGGTCGGAG
>JBOHCO010001641.1:0-3294 GCA_050698895.1 Streptosporangiaceae bacterium | reverse complement strand
CCGTCGCGGCCCGCGACGACATCGCCGCCCGTCCCGCCGCCCGGCGGCCGCAGCTCGTCGTGGACGCGGCCGGCTATCCCGGCTCGCTGGCCGACGCCGTGGCCCTGACCGCGAGCGGCGGGACCGTGCTGGCGGTGGCCCTCGGCCACGAGCAGGCGCAGCTGCTCCCGGCCGAGATCGCCGAGCGGGAGCTCACCATCACCGGGTCGATCGGCTTCAACGGCGAGCTGCCGCAGGCCGTGGCCGCCCTGGCCGACGATCCCGACCGGTACCGGCCCGTGGTGACCGAGGCCGTCCCGCTGGAGGACGCTCCCGGCCGCCTCCGCGAGCTGCTCACCGAGCCGTCGTCGGGGAAGGTGCTGATCCGGCCGTGACCGCCGCGATGCCGCTGGTCACGGCGGCCCGGGCCCGGCTGGGGGACATCCCGGCCTACCGGCCGGGCCGCCCCGGCCCGGGGCCGGCCTCCGGCAAGCTGTCGTCCAACGAGTCCCCGTTCGGCCCCGCTCCCGCGGTCCGGGCCGCCCTGGCCGCCGCCGCCAGCACGGTCGGTCACTACCCCGACGAGTACCGCGCCCGCGCCGTGCTGGCCGCGCAGGCCGGCCTGCCGCCGTCCGCCATCCTGCTCACCAACGGCAGCGACGAGCTGTGCTACCTGCTGGCCAGCGTGTTCCTGGCCCCCGGCCGGGTGGCCGTGCTCGGCGACCCGCCCTACCAGATCGACGCCACGGCCAGCCTGCTCGCCGGGGCCACCCTGAGCCGGGTGCCGCTGCGCGACGGCGCGCACGACCTGGACGCCATGGCGGCGGCCGCCCGGCACGCCGCGGTGGTCTGGCTGCCGTCGCCGCACAACCCCACCGGCACCGCCGTGCCCGCCGGCGACCTGGCCGCCTTCCTGCACCAGGTGCCCGACGACTGCCTGGTCGTGCTGGACGAGGCCTACCGCGCGTTCGCCGACCCGCCCTGCCAGCCCGACATCGCCGCGCTGCTGGCCGCGCACCCCAACTTGGTCGTGCAGCGCACGCTGTCCAAGGACTGGGCGCTGGCCGGCCTGCGCGTCGGCTACGCGGTCGCCGCCCCCGAACTGGTCGAGGTCCTGGCCAGGGCCCGGCCGCCGTTCAGCGTCAACGCGCTCGCGCTGGCCGCCATCGAGGGCGGTGCGCGGGCCGGCGCCTGGCAGGCCATGACCGTGGCCAGGGTCCGGGAGCAAAGATCACTGCTGGCCAACGAGCTCGGTCGCCTGGGCATCGAGTACTTCGCCAGCCAGGCCAACTTCATCACGGCCCGGCTCGAGGCCGGCCTGGTCGGGCCGCCGCTGGCCGCCTCCGGGCTGGCCGTCCGGCCCGGCGCCGACCTCGGCCTGCCCGGCTGGGTCCGGATCAGCATCGGCTGGGCCCCGCAGATGGCCGCGCTGCGCGCGGTCCTGCGCGAGCTGAGCCGGGCCGGCGCCCTCGACCACCAGCCAGCCGAACAAGCAAGGAGATGACCATGCCCGACACCGCGCACCCCGGGGACACCCCAGACCCCGACGGGCGCCCCGGGGACACCCCAGATCCCGCGGGCCCGATGCGGCTGATCGGCCGCTGGGACGAGCTCAGCCCGGACCAGCGCCAGCGCGCCATCACCCGCGGCCTGGACAAGATCTTCGACCCTGGCCTGCGCCGGGACATCGTCGCCCTGATCGAGGACGTGCGCGAGCACGGCGACGCGGCGCTGGTCCGGGCGCTGAAGACGTTTGACGGCTGCGCGGTCGACCCGGCCGGGCTGCGGGTCACCGAGGAGGAGTTCGCCGCCGCCCGGGCCGCGGTGAGCCCGGCCCTGCTCAGCGCGATCCGCGACGGCATCGACCACGTCCGCCGGTTCAACGAGCAGATCACGGCCAGGGGCGACTGGAGCTTCGAGTCCGAGCCCGGCCTGACCGTGGGCGAGAAGGTGACTCCCATCGCCAGCGCCGGGCTGTTCGTGCCCAGCGGCAAGGCCTCCTACCCGTCGGTCCTGGTCCAGCTGGCCACGCCCGCCATCGTGGCCGGGGTGCCGCAGATCGCGGTCATCGTGCCGCCCGTGCCCGGCTCCGACGGCCAGGTCGACCCGGCCGTGCTGGTCGTGGCCCAGGAGCTGGGCGTGACCCAGGTGTTCCGGTCCAACGGCCCGGCCGGCGTCGCGGCCCTGGCCTTCGGCACCGAGACCGTGCCGCAGGTCCGCAAGATCGTCGGCCCCGGCAGCCCGGCGGTGGCCTGCGCCCAGGTCGAGGTGCAGCGCTACGGCACGGTCACGACCATGCTGCTGGGGCCGAGCGAGAGCCTGATCGTCGCCGACGACAGCGCCGACCCCCGGCTGCTGGCCGCCGACCTGCTGAACGAGGCCGAGCACGGCCCCGACTCCTCCAGCGTGCTGGTCACCGACAGCGAGCCGCTGTTCGCGGCGGCCCAGGCCGAGGTGGCTCGCCAGCTGGCCGAGCTGCCCGAGCCCCGGCGCGGCTACGCGGCCAGCTCGCTCGGCGTGAACGGCGGCGCGATCCTGGTCCGCGACCTGGCCCAGGCGGCCGAGGTGGCCAACGCCTACGCCCCCGAGCACATGCAGATCGCGGTCCGGGACGAGGACGCCATGCTGGCCCGCCTCACCAACGCCGGAGAGATCCTGGTCGGCCAGTGGACCCCGGTGTCGGCGGCGAACTTCATCATCGGCTGCCCGGCCTCCCTGCCGACCAGCGGGTTCGCGGTGGTCAGCGGCGGGATCACCGCCGACGCCTTCCGCAAGCGGACCGCCGTCGCCCGGGCCGACCAGCGGTCGCTGACCCGGATGGCCGAGTCGATCACGGCGTTCACCCAGCACGAGGGATTCCCCGCCCACGAGGCCGCCGTGCGCATCCGGCTGCCGTGACCGGCCTGCTGCCCAGCACCCGGATCCGGGCCCTAGTGCAGGCCGGGGCCATCGAGCAGGCGGCCGGCGCTGCCGCCGACCTGATCACCGAGGCGTTCGGGCTGCCGGTGGCAGCCGTCGAGCTGACCCTGGACGAGTACAGCCTGAACTCGGTCAGCGGGCGGGTCAGATTCGCCGACGGCCACGTCGAGTTCTTCAAGTTCCACTCGGAGGAGGGCGAGGAGGCGCACGTCACCGAGTACTACCGGGCCCAGCTGCTGGCCGACGCGGGACTGCCGGTGGAGCTGCCGCTGCGGGTGGCCGGCGCGCCGGGTCGGCAGATCGCGCTGTACGAGCTGCGCACCGAGCCGCGGATGGCCGAGTCGATCACGGCGTTCACCCAGCACGAGGGATTCCCCGCCCACGAGGCCGCCGTGC
>JBOHCO010001640.1:0-1900 GCA_050698895.1 Streptosporangiaceae bacterium | reverse complement strand
GAGGGCGTAGACGTTGGTCGCCGACTCCGCCTCGACGCCCACGATGGCGGGGCTGTTGGTGGCCGTGCTGGCGGGCAGCAGGCTGGCCAGCGAGGTCGGGTCCCAGAAGTCGCCGTTCCACTGCGAGGCGCTGGTCCCGCTGAAGGCCCAGATGTCGCGTGCCGACACCCCGCTGCCGCCCTCCAGGCCGATGCCCGACGTCACATGGGTCCAGGTCTTGCCGTTGTAGTGCCAGGAGCCCAGCCGCTGGCCGGACGCCGCGGGCTGGCCGAAGACCCAGACGTCGGTGCGGGACAGCACGACCGCGCCGCCGATCTGCTTGGAGAACGACCGGGACACGGTCCACTTGCTGCCGTGCCAGACCAGGGCGCGGGACCGGCTCGAGCCTGCGGTGAACGCCCACACGTTGGTGGCCGACGAGGCCGCGGCCGTGATGACCCGGCCGCTGGTCTTGGCCGGCAGCGGGACCTGCTCCCAGCGCCGCGCGCTGTTGCGGAACCAGGCGGTCGGGGCCGTGCCCGCGTCGAACACCCAGGTCTCGATCTTGCCGACCGGCGCCTCGGCGGTGATGTCACCGAGCCCGGGGGCGTGCACATCCCGGACGATCTCCCAGCGCGTGGCGGCAGCCGGTGCCTGCGCCGCCGCGGCCGGGGCCCAGCCCGCGGCGGTCACCGCCAGCGCGGCCGCCGCGCCTGCGGCCGCCAGCCCGGTCACGGGGCGCCGCCATCTCGCCGGGGACGTGCGGCGGCTGATGGGCTGAGTGCTCCGGTCCGGAGTGCTGCTCGGCATGTGCCCTCCCAGGCGGTCGGCGAGGCGATGCGGGAATCAGCGCGCCCCCTGTAAGACTCGCGACCGGCCCGCCGGGATAAGGCCGCATCGGCTAACAAATCCGTAACGTTAGGCATGCGTACTCCGCACCCGGCCTGGTCCGGGCACAGGTGAGGACCGCGGACGGCGGGGCCCCGCGGGCCCGGCACCGCCCGGCACCGGGGCGCCGGTCAGGCGGAGCGGGCCAGCGGCACGTCGCGGCCGGACGTTCCCGCTCGGGCGTCAGGCTCGTTCCTGGCCTGCCCGCGCGACTGCCGGTCGGCAGCGCTGACGGTTCCCCCGGCGAGCTCACTGGACTGGTCCGAGGGCAGGGCGAGCCGCTCGTTCTGGCTGGCCAGTTCTGCCCACTTGCGCATGATCGACATGCCGCCTCCCGTTGTAGAGGTCGCGACGATCGCCCCTGTCCCTGGACCGCCGGAACTCCCTACCCCTTAGACACGCGGGGCCCCCGTTTTAGTTAGCGCCGTCTTGTCACGAATCAGTAACGAATGTCCCTGGCGGCGGCCCTGGCGCCAGGCGGTCACCGCCCGGCCGCGCTGCGTCCACCTCCCGGCTGATAACAGCAAGAAGCGGCCCGCCCGCTCCGGGCCGGACCTCGCCCGGCCCTCCCCGCCCTCTGGCCCGAGCCTCGTCCAGCCCTCGCTGATAACAGCAAGAAGCGCCCCGCGCGGCGCCGGGCCGGAGTGGAAGACAGACGGCGCGGCTGCCGGTGCGGACCCCAAGCCTGCGCCGGCCGCCGCCAGATCCGCGGTTGACGCCCCGCTGATCAGCCTCCTTGCTGGAGGATCACGCCCACCACAGCCGAACCGAGGTCAGCGGCCGAGTGGGTAAAGCCGACGGCGATCGCGCCCGCCGTGCCGGGGATGCCCGCCACCGCCTGCAAGTCGATCTTGTCGGAGGCTACGGGCAAGTTGGTGAGGCTCAGGTGCCCGCCGGAGTAGTGCGTGAACGAGGCGATCGTACCGCCGGCCGGGGTGCTCAGCGGAATCCACAGCCCGTTGTGGCCGTCCGGCGCCACCGACGCGAACGTCTGGTAGCCGCCGGTGTTCGCCGAGCCCACCTTCGACCAGGA
>JBOHCO010001639.1:0-2711 GCA_050698895.1 Streptosporangiaceae bacterium | reverse complement strand
GCGGTAGCTGGTCTCGGTCAGCAGGCCCTCGCCGTGCAGGTCGTCCAGCAGGCTGGCGCGCTCGGTCCGCATCCACGACAGCGCCCGGGCCCGGTCGGACAGGTCGGGAACCGCGGCCGGCGGCACCGCGGCCGGGGCCGGGGTGGCGGCCGAGGCGAGTCTGCTGGGGTCCTGGCGGGCTATCTGTGCCCCGGCGAGGGCGGCCGCATGCTGGTAGTAGTCCAGCAGTCGTCCCAGGGCCCGGTCGCGGTCGGCGGCCTGGCCGGCGGCACGGTCGGTGGCGTAGCGGCGGATCAGGTCATGCATGCCGTACCGGCGGTAGCTGGTCTCGGTCAGCAGGCCCTCGCCGTGCAGGTCGTCCAGCAGGCTGGCCGCCTCGCCCAGCGGAATGCCCGCCAGGGCGGCAGCAGCGTAGGCATCGATCGTCGTCCCAGGGTGCAGCCCCAGGCAGCGGAAGAAATCCTGCAGGCCCGCAGCCAGGTGCCGCCAGGACACCTCGAACGCGGCGGCGACGCTGTGATCCTCGGCGGTGAGGGTAAGCAGGCGCGTCCTCGTCTCAGCGGCCAGGTCCGCCAGCGACCAGGACGGGTGCCGGTTGTAGACGCGGGCCAGCAGGGAGATCGCCAGCGGCAGGAACCCCGCCAGCCCGGCCAGCTCCGCGAGCAGCCCGGCCGGGCCGCCGGCGGCGCGTGGGGCCAGCCGCACGAACATCTCCCGCGCCTGGTCCGGCGGCAGGGTCTCCAGCAGGACCGGGACGACCGCATCGGGCAGGTCAGCGAGGTGCCGGCGGCTGGAGACCAGCACCAGGCAGCTGTCCCCGCCGGGCAGCAGCGGGGTGACCTGCGCGCTGCTGGCCGCGTTGTCCAGCACCAGCAGGGCCCGCTGCCCCGCCATCCGGTCCCGCCACATCACCGCCCGCCCCTCCAGATCCTCCGGCAGGAACCGGGGGTCCGCCCCCGCGGCGGCCAGCAGGGCACCCAGCGCCGCCTCCGGGGCCAGCGGATCCCGGCCAGGAGTGTGGCCACGCAGGTCGATAAACAGCTGCCGGTCTGGGAACCGGTGCCGCAGCAGGTAAGCGGCATGCACGGCCAGCGCGGTCTTCCCCGCACCCGGCATTCCGTCAATGGCGCGGATCGCCACCACCCCGCCATTGCGTGCCGCGCTGGCCACCGCCGCCGTGATACGGCCCAGCTCGCCGTCCCGGCCGGTGAACGCCGCCGTGTCCGGCGGCAGCGAGCACCGCACCCCCGGCACCGGCGGCGAAAGTGGGCCGGCTTCCGGACCGGCCGGAGGCTGCCGCGTCTCGCCAGCCAGTACCGGGCCGCCGGCCAGGACCTGCTGCTGAACGCGGCGCAGCGCCGGGCCGGGCTCGACGCCGAGCTCACCGACCAGCACGCTGCGGGCGTCATGGTAGGCGGCCAGCGCCCCAGCCTGCTGCCCGTCCCGGTATAGCGCGGTCATCAGCAGCACACGCAGCCGCTCCCGCAGCGGGTGCGCGGCGGTCAGTTGGCGCAGCTCGGCGATCACCTCGGCGTGCCGGCCCAGGTGGATGTCCGCGTCAATTCGCGCTTCCGCCGCCAGCAGCCGCAGCTCGGCCAGGCGCGGCACCTCCCGCGTGGCCAGCGCATCCGATGGCACATCCGCCAGCGGCTCCCCCCGCCACAGCGCCAGCCCCGCACCCAGCTCAGCCGCGGCCTCCGCCCACGCCCCCGCTCGCGCCGCCCCCCAGCCCGCCGCCAGTAATGACTCGAACCGCTCCACATCCAGCTCCCTCGGACCGACCCGGATCAGGTAACCGCCTGGCTGGGTCACGACCGTCGGGCCATCCCCGTTCACCAGCGCCTTCCGCAGCCGTCTCACGTAATTCTGCAAGCTCGCCCGTGCTGAAGGCGGCGGCTTCGATCCCCACAGCGCCTCGATGAGTTCGGAAATGTCCACCCGCTGCCCGGCGCGCAGCAACAGGGCGGCCAGCAGCGCCCGCTGCTTTCCGGACGGGACCGGCACCACCGCCCCGGCACGGCGCACCACCAAGGGCCCCAGCAGGCAGTATTCCGTCTCTCCCGGCACAGATCCTCCCGGAATGGCCGACACCGTCGGATGGCGCACCGCCATGCGAGGTCCCGCTACCGAGGGCCATTATGCCCCGATCTGGAGTTTTCATTATCACGCTAATGGCGCCGAGCCGGGCGACCACGTGCTCCGTCCCGGGTAGAGGCGAAGGGTCCGGCGAATCCGGCCGGGCTGCTGGGTCTGTATATCTAGAGCCAGCGCCCCCGCTGGCCTCGCACGGGCGGGTTGGGGGTAGCTGATGACAGTCAGCGAGGATTTCAACAGTTTCACTGGCCCGTTCCAGGCTGAGTTGCTGGCCCATTTGCTACCGGATGCTGGGTTCGGCTGAGGAGGCCGAGGATCTGGTCCAGGAGACCTACCTGCGTGCCTGGCGGTCGTTTGAGGGGTTTGAGGGCCGTTCGTCGGTGCGGACCTAGGCGCTACCCGCCGAAGATGAGGTTGCCGAGCCCGCCGAGCCGGACCGGCGGGCGCTGCTGGACCGGTTCGCCACGGCGGTCGAGAACGCCCGCGGGGTTCAGTAGCTGGTCCAGTCACGGTCGAACCAGCGCCGCACGCGGCTGGTCCCGAACTCGGCCTTGTCGGCCAGCAGCAGGTCGGACGGCTCGTCGAACTGCCCGTTCGGTGGCTGGCCGCTGACGAAC
>JBOHCO010001638.1:0-3921 GCA_050698895.1 Streptosporangiaceae bacterium | reverse complement strand
CCGTTGCACGCCAAGATCGTGATTTTCGCCGCGGTCCTGATCAGCATGGCGACGACCTTCCTGACCGTGCGCCAGAGCATGAAGCGCGGCATGATGCCCGCGGCTTCCCCGGGCAACCCGATGGGGACCTCGCAGAAGTACATGGCCTACATCATGCCGTTCTTCGCGCTGACCGGCCTGTACTGGCCGTTCGGGCTGGTCCTGTACTGGGTCACGACCAACGTGTGGACGCTCATCCAGCAGTGGGCGCTGTTCAAGCGCTGGCCGTACACGCCGCCGTCGGCGGATGGCACCGTCGCGGCGACGGCGGGCGCCGCGGGCACGGTCGGCGCGCGGGCGCTGGCGCCGAACAAGCCGACGGTCAAGACCACGGTGGTCAAGAGCTCGGCGGGCAGGGGCTCCGGGGCGGCCAAGACCGACACCAAGGCGGGCGGCTCCACCGGCCAGAACGGCAGCGGGCCGTCGGCCAACGGGTCGAGCCCGGCCAAGTCCGGGACGCGCGGGAGCGCGGGTGGTGGCTCGGGTGGTGGCTCTGCCCGTGGCTCGGGTGGCAACAGCGGCGGGGTGAAACGCCGGCTGGGCCGGGGTCGCGCCGAGCAACCGGAGCAGCCGGAGCCAGCGGAAGTTAAGCTCGTCAGGCAGCAGAAGCAGCGTCAGACGCGCAGCAAGCGCTCGGGCAAGCGCTAGGCCGCCGCGCGCTGCTTTCGGCCGCTGTCGGCCGACACGGCCTGGCTGCTGGTAGCCAGGCCGGGCCTGGGGCGGAGCTTTGCCGGGGGGCACAGCTGACTTGCCGGTCATAGGTGACCGGTACATGAGGACGCGGACCTGAGGAGGCCCTGGCGTGAGGCAAGGGGATGACGTGATGGCCGAACCTGAGGAGGAGGCGGGCGTGCCTGGTCAGCAGGAGGCCATGGCGGACGAGATCTCTGCCGACCTGGCCGACGCGGATGAGGTCGAGCTGGACGAGGCCGACGTCGACGAGGCCGACGCAGATGACGTCGACGATGACGCCGATGACGAGGCGGACGAGGCTGACGAGGCGGACGAGGACGCGGATGACCTCGTCGAGGTAGCGACTGGCGAGGCTGGTGAGGCGGGCGAGGCCAGTGAAGCCGGTGAGGCCGGCGGGGATGACGCTCGCGACGGGAGCCGGCCGAGCGTCGCCGATCTTGAGCTGGAGAGCGAGATCGCCGCCGACTACATCGAGGGCCTGCTCGACGTGGCCGACCTGGACGGCGACATCGACATGGACGTGGAAGGCGAGCGGGCGTACGTGTCCGTGGTCGGCGCCACCCTGGACGAGCTGGTCGGCCAGCGGGGCGAGGTGCTGGAGGCCCTTCAGGAGCTGACCCGGCTGGCGGTGCACCGGCAGACCGGCGACCGGACCCGGATCATGCTCGACGTCGGCGGCTACCGGCAGAAGCGGCGGGCCGAGCTGGCCGAGACCGGGCGGGACGCCGCGGACGAGGTGAAGCGCACCGGCGAGCCGAAGCGGCTGTGGGCCATGAACCCGTTCGAGCGCAAGGTCGTCCACGACGCCGTCGCGGCCGCCGGGCTGCGCAGCGAGTCCGAGGGCGAGGAGCCCGACCGCCGGGTCGTCGTGCTTCCGGTCGGCTGACCCAGCTACTAGCAGGCGTGTTGCCCGCAGGCGTACGGCCCGATATGGCCGGGGCCTGCGGGCAATGTCGTCAGTGAGCGTGACATCAGTGAATGCGCAGTCAGCGGATAGGCACTCAGCGGATAGGCCGTCACCGGATGCGCAGTCAGCGGATGCGCCGCCCGGCGCGGCCGAGGTATTCGGCGACGGCCTGCCGCTGGCCGAGCGCTACGCGGTACTGCTGACCGGGCCCGGCGTGGAGCGCGGGCTGATCGGACCCGGCGAGGCCGGCCGGATCTGGGACCGGCACCTGCTCAATTGCGCGGCCATAGCCGAGCTGGTGCCGGACGGAGGCACGGTGGCCGACCTCGGCTCGGGAGCGGGCCTGCCCGGTATCGTGCTGGCCATCCTGCGGCCCGCGGCCGAGATCATCCTGATCGAGCCGATGGCGCGGCGGGTGACCTTCCTGGACGAGTGCGTCAGCGCGCTTGGCCTGGCCAACGCCCGCGTCGTGCGCGGCCGGGCCGAGGACCTGGCCGGCGAGATCTCGGCCGATATCGTGACCGCCCGGGCCGTGGCCCCGCTCGACCGGCTGGCCGGCTGGGCTGTCGGCCTGTGCCGGCCGGGCGGCACCATCCTGGCCATCAAGGGCGCCAGCGCCAGCGCCGAGGTGGCCGCCGCGGCCCCGGCCCTGCGCCGCCTGGGCCTCGCGGACGTGGCTGTTCTTCAGGTCGGTAGCGATAGGCTCGGTGAGGCTGCCACAGTAGTAAGGCTGGTCGCTCCCCGGCGGCCGGGCGGCCCGCAATCGCGGCGGAATTCGCGGTCGCGGGGCGGTGCTCGATCGGCGGCGAAGCGGCGCTCGGGCGGTGCGAGAGCCGGTCGGCCGTCGGAAGCCGGACCGGGTGACAGTTAAGCGCGGGCTCGCCGCCGGTTCGGCGTGCCATCGGGCGGAATCAGACCGATGATGGAGATGGCGACGCGTTCCCCGGTTGCGGCCGGACGGTTGGATGCGGCGGCACGGGTTGATGAGGTGACGTGCGGATGATGGTGGCCACTGCCGGTCTCGGCTGGCCGCCGCAGGCGTACCCGAATGCACTTCCGGTCATGGGCGGCTTCGTTCCGGCCCGCCCGGCGGCGGGGAACGGTCGGCGCGGGGCAGACGGAAATGGGGCCGCGTCAGGCGCCGTCGGCCTGGGCTGGCCCGCGCGCGGGCGCGCGGGTGCGGCGCCGGCGGGTGCAGTGTCGCCGGGCGTGGCGTCCGCGAATGCCGGGCCTCCCGATGCCGACCCGCTGGATGCTGAGTCGGCCGGTGCCCCGCCCGTGGGTCAGAGCGCGGATGGCCGGCCGCCGCCCGCGCGACTGCGTGAAGTCCTGTCCGGTGTTTCACGTGAAACTCTGGTCGGCGGCCAGGCCGCCGCCCACGCCACGACGGCGCAGCGGGCCGCTCCCGCGGGTGCGCCGGCGACCAGTCAGCAGGCTCCGGCGCGCGGCAGTGTGCCCGGATACCCGTATCCAGATGGACCCGTATCCGGGGTGATCGCGCCGATGATGGCAGCGCCCCGGCCCACCGACGGCAACCTAGAAGACGAACCGGGCGAGAGCGAGGACGAGGTGGCCATTCCGGGCGGGTCGGCTGACACGCCGATCGCGAGGGCGGCGCAGGCTGCGGTGGTGGCGCGCTCCGGCGGTCAGCAATGGCCGCGGCCCCGTTCGTGCCGCATCATGACGGTCGCCAACCAGAAGGGCGGCGTCGGCAAGACCACCACAGCCGTCAACCTGGCCGCGAGCCTGGCCATGCATGGTTCGCGGGTACTGGTCGTCGACCTCGATCCCCAGGGGAACGCCTCCACCGCACTGGACGTCGATCACCACTCCGGGATCGGCTCGGTGTACAACGTGCTGGTCGAGGGTCAGCCCCTGGCCGCGGTGATCTCGCGCGTCGCGGGATTCAAGCACCTGTACTGCGCGCCCGCGACCATCGACCTGGCCGGCGCCGAGATCGAGCTGGTGCCGCTGGTCGCGCGCGAGTCCCGGCTCGCCCGGGCGCTCGGCCAGTTCAATGCCAACGACCTGGACTACATCCTCGTCGACTGCCCGCCGTCGCTCGGCCTGCTGACCGTCAACGCGCTCGTCGCCGCGCCCGAGGTGCTGATCCCGATCCAGTGCGAGTACTACGCGCTGGAGGGGCTGGAGCAACTGCTGCGCACCATCGAGCTGGTGCGCAGCCACCTCAACCCGCAGGTCGCCGTCACCACGATCCTGCTGACCATGTACGACGGCCGGACCCGGCTGGCCTCCCAGGTCGCCGACGAGGTCCGGCAGCA
>JBOHCO010001637.1:0-4351 GCA_050698895.1 Streptosporangiaceae bacterium | reverse complement strand
GGCCTCGATGCTGCTTATCGACGAGCCGGACGGGCCGCTGCGCGGGCTGCTGGCCGACACGGCCCATCCGGACCTGGCCCGGTACCTGGTCCTCGCCCATCACGGGAAGCTGCGGATGCAGGTCCGTGATCCCGAACAGGCCAGTCCGGGGGTGTTGCTCGGCCTGGAGCACGGTACGTCCTGGTCGGTCCCGCCGCTGTTCGGGCAGCCCGCGGGCGAGATGGCGGTCGACCTGGAGCAGTTCAGCCTGGGCGGCCGGCGCTCCTGGACCCGTACCGCGCTGGCCCTCCGGGATGCCTACGGCCCGTTCGTCCTCGCCTACCTGGAGACGGTGGTCCGGATGGCCGACTGGCGCGCGAGCGCCGGAATGAAGGTGGCAGATGGAAACTGACACAGCCCGACAGCCAGCGGCGCGGCACGTCCTGGCCGGGCTGCGGCCCGAGCCGCTGGCCAGCTATCTGGCTGGCCTCGGCCTGATCCGCCTGCTCGGCGACCAGGCCGATCCTGGCGCAACGGCAAGCTGGGAGCCGGGCGGGCTGGTCATCGAGACCACGGTCGCTGACATCCCCCGGTGGCTGGCCGAAGAGTACCTGCCGACACCGCTGCTCAGCCCGTGGAACGCCGGCAGCGGATTCGGTGCCAAGGACGTCGAGCCCAGGCGGCGGCTGGCCCAGTTGCTCGCGGATGCCTCGCCCCGGCTGGCCGGGTTCCGGGCGGCGGTGGACGCGGCTGAGGCCGCCGTGCGAAGGGCTCGCGCGGCTGGCTGGATCAGCCCGGACGGCAAGGTCGCGGACAAGCAGCGGCTGGTGCAGGAGTTCCGCAACCGGTGCCCGGACTCGCTGGTGCCCTGGATCGACGCCTGCGTGGTGCTCACCAGTGCTGACAAGCCGCAGTTCCCGCCACTGCTCGGCACCGGCGGCAACGACGGACGGCTGGACTTCTCGACCAACTTTCATGAACAACTGCTCGCGGTTCTCGACGGCACGGGCCAGGGCCGGGCGCGGTCTGCCGCATGCGCCCGAGACCTACTGGCTGGACGGGAGGCCGAGCGGCTGGCCAGTGCGCCGGTCGGCCAGTTCGACCCGGCGGGGGCCGGGGGCCAGGGTTCGTCGCCGTTCGGCGCGGCGGCTTCCCTGGTCAACCCGTGGGGGTACGTGCTGATGGTCGAGGGCGCCCTGCTGTTCGCCGCGGGCGTGACCCGCCGCAGCCAGCACGATGCCGGGCGGGCCGCCATGCCGTTCACGGTCGCGTACTCACCCGACGGCACGGCCAGCGGCGCGGCGGGCGAGGAGACCCGCGGCGAGGTCTGGGCACCGGCCTGGTCGTCCCCGTACACCCTGGCCGAGATCAGGCAGCTGTTCGGCGAGGCCAGGGCATCCTGGCGCGGCCGTCCCGCGCAGCGGGCGGTGGACTTCTACGCGGCTACCGGCGCGCTGGGCGTGGCACGCGGCATTGACGAGTTCGTCCGCTACGGCCTCCAGCAGCGCAACGGGCTGGCGTTCGTCGCGGTACCGCTGGACCGGGTCCTGGTCGAGAGCCGGCCGCAGGTAAGGCTGGCCGCGCGGATCGAGGACTGGGTTTCGTGGATCCCGCGCGCCGAGGCATCACGGGCACTCGGCACGGCGCTGCGCCAGTTCGAGGCCGCGCACCTGCGCTTCGCCCGTGACTGCGAGGTCAGGGCACTCCGCGACCTGCTAGCCGCGCTGACCGCGCTGGAGATGGCGGTCGGCCGCAGCGGCCGGGCCCGGGAACAGATTCGCGTCCGTACGCCCCCGGCCGCCGAGGACTTCCTCGCGTTCATGGCCGGGCAGGAGGAATCGGCGGAACTGCGGCTCGCGGTCGGGATTGCCTCCTGCGCGACATGGCCAGGGAAGAACGGCTCGCCGGGGCGCAGCATGCGCCAGATCCTGCTCCCCCTGGACCCGGCCGACCCGGCCCACCGCGACGGCCGGTGGCGGGACACGCCGCTGGTCCCCGGCTTCGGTCTCCAGCCACTGCGGCAGGTGCTGGCTGACGTGCTGGCCTGGCGCAGCCGCACCGCCGCCGACGAGGCCAGCGCGCGCTCGCGCAACGGGGATAAGGCCGGCCCTCTCGGGACGGGCGGGACGGCGTTCCGCGGCGTTCCGACCTTCCGCCTGGGCATCCGCGTGCCGCATGCGGACCTGCATGCGCTCGCCGGCGCGGCGAGCCCGGGCGGCTCGGCGATTGACGAGGGCGAACTCGACCTCTGGCTGCGCGCCTGCCTGGCCCTCGGGTGGCGCGGGGCTCGGCACCCCTGGAGGCAGGCCGAATCGGTGCTGCCGGTACCGGCTCTGGCCCTGCTGCACCCGCTCGCCGAGGGCCTGGCCGAGCGCGGCAACCCCGACGCGCCGCAACTGGCGCTCGGGCCCGACTGGGCCGTCCGGCTGGCGGCCGGGCAGGTCGAGAGCGTTCACGCCGATGCCGCCCGGCGGCTGCGGCAGGCCGGCTGGAACGCCGTGCCGGCGCCGCAGGCACCGCCAGGGAACGCTATCCCGGCGGCCAGCCGCATCGCCGCGGGCACGTCCCTGGCCGCTGCGCTCGTGCCGCGCTGCGATGGGGCGCAAGACCTGCTGAAGAGCTTTGCCATCGAGATCAAGGCCGATCCGGCGACCCCGGTCAGCGAGCCGGTCACCGCCGGCCAGTGACTACGTCATATCCCCCACCCCGTATCCCCCCCGTATATCCCCCACGGATTCAGGAGCTGTCATGAGCGCGCAACGAACCATCCTCGAAGTCGACCTGGAGCCGGTCGCCGGCCGTCGCTTCCAGCCCACCGGGTTCCCCGACCTGGGCCCCGCCGAGTTCGACTCCGCTGACGGCAGCAAGGCGCTGCTGGTCGAGTCGGCCCAGTCGATGGCGAACCGGCTGGAGTCCACGACCTGGGACACCGCCCGCGACGACCAGCCGGAGGCGTTGTCGGCGTTGCCGTACGTCCGCATCGTCAGCCCTGAGGGCTGGTTCCTGTCGTCCAGCCGGCTCGAGGCCCACCGGCTCGCGTCGGCCTACGTCATGAACGGCAAGGTCGACAACACCGACGGCGTGAAGTGGATGCTGGCCCGGCTCGGGCTCACGGCCGGACGGCCGCTGGACTACCGGGCCGTGGCTCGCGCGTGCTTCGCGCTCGATCCCGTGTCGCTGGTCCACGGCGTCTTCTTCGCCCGCAAGGAATGGCCCTGGCAGCCAAAGATTGCGCGGGCGGTGACCAGTTTCGTCGAGGCATACCAGGTCATCCCGGCGGTCAGCGGCGGCGTCAAGCGCGACTCGGTGGTCAACGAGGCCAAGGAGGGCGCCACCACGGAGGGGTACGGCATGGTGCCCTACCACCGCGTGGAGTACACCGCGACGGCCATCACGGCCTATTTCACCGTCGACCGCGAGCAGTTCCGCTCCTACGGGCTGTCCGAGGCGGCCACTGCTCTGCTGGAGGCGCTGGCGGAGTTCGAGATCGGCTCGCTGCTCGACGGCGGTCTGCGGCTGCGGACCGCATGTGACCTGGCGGTACGCGAAGTCCGGGGCGAGCGGCCCGACGCCGCGGAAGCCGGCGCCCGGGTGGCCAAGCTGGCCGCCGAGTGCGCGGCCGAGCTCGGCGGGGTGACCGAGGTCATGTGGTCCGGCCGCGGCAAGGCCAGCGGCAGGGCCAACTGAGATGGGAACCACTGTCGCGGTGCGATTCCCGCTCGGGAGATACCACGCCACGCCCTGGGACCGCAGCGTCAATGAGGGAGCAGCCGAGTGGCCGCCGTCCCCGTGGCGCGTGCTCCGGGCCCTCGTGTCGGCCTGGTACACGCGCTGGCCGGACCTACCGGCGCCCATTCTCGACGAGCTGCTGGAAGCGCTCGGCGACCCGCCTGCCTACCGCACGCCACCCGTGTCCGCGGGTCATACCCGGCACTACCTGCCCGACCTTGACCACAAGAAGGGAGAGACGGGCGGCACCGCGCTCACCCTTGACCCGTTCCTGTCGGTCGGGCGACACGATGAACTGCTGATCCGCTGGGACGCCGAGCTGCCGGGCGAGCAGCGCGAGGTGCTCGCCAAGCTGGTCGAGCTGCTCCCCTACCTGGGCCGGGCCGACTCGGTCTGCGAGGCGCGGCTCCTGGACGAGGATCCGGGACCTGACGAGACCTGGTGGCGGCCGGGCGCCGCCGGGGACCGGCAGGTACGGCTGCTGGCCCCGGCCCGGCCGGTGAGCCTGCCGGCCCTGGAAGTCAGCACCGTGGCGGTCCGCCGGGATCGGCGGACTTTGCCGAGGGGCGCCGTCTGGGTCGGCGACGCCGCCGGGCCGCCGGAGCCGCAGGTGCGCGGTGCCCGCCGCCGGGCGGGTCGGGTC
>JBOHCO010001636.1:0-1953 GCA_050698895.1 Streptosporangiaceae bacterium | reverse complement strand
TGCGAGCTCGCCGACCCCGGCCGCATCGACGATCCGCTGGCCGGGCGGCGCCGCCCGGCCAGCGGATCGTCGATGCGGCCGGGGTCGGCGAGCTCGCAGATGACCTCCTCGGCGGTGGCCCAGACCCGCAGGGTGCCGGTGCCGCCGGCGTGCCGCAGCGTGTTGGCCGCGACTTCGCTGGCGGCCAGGACCAGGTCGGTGGCCCGGCCGTCGGCCAGGCCCGCCTCGCTCGCGCACCTGGTCACCAGCATCCGCACCCGGCGCAGGTCAGCGCCGTAGGTCAGCGGGGCCGCGGTGGCCGGAGGCGGGGCCAGCGGCAGGTCGCACGGGGACGGCAGCACGCCGGGCCCGGCGTACCGGCGGCTGGCCCAGGGCGGCCCGCCGTCGACCAGCGCGGGATGGGTCTGCTCGGCGCAGGACATCGCCTGCCCGGCCAGGCCCCAGGCCTCGTACACGCACATCACGGTGGCGGCCCGGTCGGCCAGGGCCAGGCCGACCAGGGACTCGTGCCGGGCCGCCTCGGCGCACTCCGCGTCCGACTGCCCGGCCCGCAGCGGCTGGCTGAGATAGCGCAGCGGACGGCCGGGATGGCGGCCGGCGAAGTCCAGCATGGCGGGGATGATCCGGCCCGGGTTGCGGCCCAGCCGGCCGGGGTCGTGGAAGCTCACCAGCGGCTGGCCGGGCAGCCGGTCGGCCAGCGCGCACCCGGCGGGCGGGCAGATGCCGACCCAGACCGGCTCCTCGCGGCGGATGCCCTCGCGGATGAACGCGGCGGCGGGCCCGAGCCAGTCGCCGCTCTCGCGCCAGATCAGCGCCTGGTGCGCGTCAGGTTCCATCCTTCACCCAGCGTTCACCAGGGGGCGCAGAGCATACGATGGGGGAGCAGTTGTCCCGTTCCGACTCGGCGGCCTCACGGGGGCGTACGTGCAAGTGCTTGAACTCTCGTCGCAGCGCCTGGACGGCGCTGTGGTGGTCGCGGCCGTCGGGGACCTGGACATCGTCACCAGCCCGCAGCTGGACAGCTGCCTGACCGAGGCCCGGCGCGACGCGACCAGCGTGATCCTGGACCTGTCCGCGGTCGACTTCATGGACACCAGCTCGCTGGCCGTCATCGTCGGGCACTGGAAGAAGCTGACCGCCAGGGGCGGGACGCTGGCCCTGGCCGGGGCCCGTTACCGGTACACCAAGACGCTGTGGATCACGGGCCTGGCCGACCGGCTGCCGATGTTCGAGACCGTGCCGGAGGCCGTCGCGGCGTGCGCGACGGCGGCCGAGCCCGGCACGAGCCAGCCGCCCGGACCGTCCAGCGAGTGACCTCATGGTGGCGATGGCTACCCCCTATGCCCCAGTCAAACCTCGGACCGCGCCGCGGCCCGGCGCGCGGTGATGGGCACCGGGCCGGCGGCCGGCGGCGCCGGACCCCCCGCGGACGCCGGGTTCCGGCACGAGGCCGCCTTCTACCGCGATGCGGCCGGGTACCGCTCGGCGGTGCTGCCGTTCGTCCGGGAGGGACTGGACCGGTCCGAGTCGGTGCTGGTCGCGGTGCCGGCCCCGGCGGCCAAGCTGATCCGCGAGGGACTGGACGGCCAGCCGGACGCCGGCCACGGGGTGGGATATGCCGACATGACCGAGCTGGGCCGCAATCCGGGCCGGGTCATCAGCGCCGTCTGGGACTTCGCGGGCCGCTGCCCCGGCCGGGCGGTCCGGTTCGTGAGTGAGCTGGCCTGGCCGGCCCGGTCCGACGCGGAGATCGGCGAGGTGGCCGTGCACGAGGCCATGCTCAACCTGGCCTTCTCGGCCGGGCCGGTGAGGCTGCTGTGCCCTTATGACGCCGGCCTGCTCGCCCCCGGGGTCATCGCCGGTGCGGGGCTGACCCACCCGTTCCTGCGCACCGCCAGCGGAGTGACGGCCAGCGCGACGTTCGGCCCGGCGCCGGCCGGCCCGGCGCTGGGC
>JBOHCO010001635.1:0-1998 GCA_050698895.1 Streptosporangiaceae bacterium | reverse complement strand
CACCGACCGCTACCGGCTGGCCGTGCGCACCGTGCCCTGGACCCCGGCCGTGCCCGGCCTGCGCGCCGCCGCGCTGGTGCCGGCCAGGACTCTGGCCGACGTGGCCCGGACCATGGCTCCCGGCGTGCCGGTGACGATCGCGTTCAGCGTGCCCGAGCACGGCGAGGGGCCGGGGGGCCGCGCTTCCGCGGACGGGCACCCGGCCGAGCCGCGCCCGGCCGAGGGCATGATCAGCTTCGAGGGCGGCGGGCGGCGGCTGACCGCCCGGCTGATCGGCGGCGACTTCATCCGCTACCGGTCCCGCTTCCCGTCCGAGTTCGGCTGCCGGGCCGTGCTGCCCGCCGACCTGTTCACCGCCGCCGTGCGCCGCGTCTCGCTGGTCGCCGAGCGCACCAGCCCGGTCCAGCTCACGTTCGGCGACGGCGAGGTGGTCATCGAGGCCCACAGCGACGGCCGGGCCCGCGCCGCCGAGACCGTGCGGGCCGCGTTCACCGGCCGCGAGCCCGCCATCTCGTTCAACCCCGGCTACCTGCTCGACGGGCTGGCGGCGGCGGCCGTCTGCGGCGCCGGGCGCCCGGCGCCGTCCGGCGAGGCCGCCGGGACAGAGCCCGAGCCGGGCCGGATCCAGCTGGAGTTCACCAGCCCGGCCAAGCCCGCCCTGATTACCTGGGCTGGTTACGACACGGCCCCGATGGACGAGACCGAGCCGCCCGAGCCGGCCGAGGGCGCGCCGGGCGATGCGGACGGCCCGGCGGACAGCCCGCGGGACGCGGGCGACGATGCCGCCCCGGCCTTCCGCTACCTGGTCGTGCCGCTGCGATCCTCGTCAGCAGCAGACGCCTGACCTCCCGGAGTCGCCCATGATCCCGGTGATCCGTCAGCGCTATCCGCTGACGGATCACCGGGATCACGAAGCTGGCTACCAGCTCCCGCCGTTCCGGCCGTAGCCGGTGTGCCGGCCGCCGCGTCCCGAGCAACCGCCGAAGCGGCGCAGGCCGAAGATGCGGCGCAGGATCGACCTGATGATGATCAGGCCGATGGTCAGGATCCCCCAGCCGCCGAAGCCGCCGAAGAAGCTGAAGCCCAGCAGCGTCGGGGCCAGCACCACCACCAGCAGCACGGCCAGCGCGGTGACCATCCCGAACGCCAGGTCGAAGCCCCGGCGGGTGCTGCCCGCGCGGCTCTGACCGCCGCCCGCGCGGCCGCCGCCCGCCTGGCTCCCGGCGGTGAGGCCGGCCACCGGCAGCGGCGCGGCGGGAGTGCGGACGTGAGGCAGGTCGCCGGCGACCGCGTCGAGGTCACGCTGGGTGACGGCGGCGAAGGCGGCGCTGAGCCGCTGGTTAAACTCGTCGAGTGACAGCCGGCCGAGCGCGTAGTGCTCACGCAGCGACGCCGCGGTCGCCTCGCGGTCAGCATCGCTGATCCGCAGGTCTGGTCTCGTCGCCATCAGAACCTCCACGTCCCCCGACGCCGACTACTGGCTCATACGATATATCGCGAGACGGGCCACCACAAGCCGGCCGGCAACGTGAACCCGATGGTGAGCGGATCAGCCCGCCCGCCAGCCAGTCTGTCCCGCCGGGCGGCGCGGGTTAGTTCAGGAAGTAGCTGGCGCCGCCGGTCTGGGGGTTGGTCACCTCAGCCGGGATCTGGTACGAGCCGTCATGCGCGAACACCAGCGTCAGCGTGATCTCCGTCCCGGCCTTCATCGGCCGGGCACCGCTGATGACCAGGTGATAGCTGGTGGGATTCAGCCGGACCAGGGTGTGCCCGGGGATCGGGATGGAGCTGAAGTCGCGCTCGATGTCGGGTGAGGCGCCGGCCGGGCCGCGCAGGGTGACCGAGCCCCCCACGCTGGTGCGCACCGAGATCAGCTTGTCGGCGTTGCCGTTGTTCCTGATCGCGACGTAGGCGTCGGTGGGATTGCCGTTGTGGGGCACGCCCACGTAGGCAGTGACCAGCTCGATGGGCGGCGCGCTCGCCTCGGCCTGGACGGCG
>JBOHCO010001634.1:0-1857 GCA_050698895.1 Streptosporangiaceae bacterium | reverse complement strand
AGTCCCGCTCGAACAGCCCGGCCGGCCGCGGCTCGACGCCCAGCGCGAATGTCCGCAGGCTCTGCGCCGCCTGGCTGATCACCGACCGGTCAAAGTTGAGGCACAGCAGCCCGCGGCCGCCGGCGATGACCGCGCTGACCGAGGAGATCTCCGCGCCCCGCAGCCCGGCCTGCCGGTAGGGACCCGCGACGCCGCCGTCGGCCAGCTCCCCGAGCAGGCTCGCGCCCAGCAGGGACGCGTCACCCGGTCCCCGGCCCGAGACCGGGTTCCAGATCCGCACCACGACGTCCTGACCGATGTCGTGGATCACCGCCTCCACGTGCGGATAGAACAGCCGGACCACGGCCTCGGCGGCCGCCGAGTACGGTTCCGCCCACCCGCACGAGGCCGGGTCATCCGCCGGGTCATCCGCCGGGTCACTCACCGAGTCACTCATCAGGACAAGACGCTATGTCTAGGTCAGACGTTTTGTCCATCCCCCTATGATTTACTCACGCGGGACGCCGCGACAGGACAAGTTCCGGCGCAGGAGGTGCGGCAAGGTTGATTACTAACGTGCGGGTCATCGGGCTGGGGAAGGTGGGCGAGCTCGTCGCCACGCTGCTGGCCGACTCAGGGTTCACGGTCATCGCCTACGATGCCCGGCAGCGCAGCGGCCTGCCGTTCCAGACGGCCAGCCTCGACGTCCGCGACGGCGCCGCGCTGCGCGCGGCGCTGACCGGGGCCGACGCGGTCGTGTCGTGCCTGCCGTTTCACCTCAACCTCGGCGTGGCCGAGGCCGCGCATGAGGTCGGCGTGCATTACTTCGACCTCACCGAGGACGTGCCGACCACCAGCCGGGTGCGCGAGCTGGCGGCCAAGGGCGGGGATCTGGTCTACGCCCCCCAGTGCGGCCTGGCGCCGGGCCTGATCGGGATCATCGGCGCCGCGCTGACCCGCAGCTTCGAGGAGATCCGCAGCATCGAGCTGAAGGTGGGAGCGCTGCCGCGGCATCCCGCCGGGCTGCTCGGCTACGCCTTCAACTGGTCGGCCGAGGGCGTGGTCAACGAGTACCTCAACGACTGCGAGGTGCTGCGCGGCGGCGTGCGCCAGAAGGTGCCCGCCATGACCGAGCTGGACCGCGTGGTGATCGGGGGCGTGGAGCTGGAGGCCTCGCTCACCTCGGGCGGCCTGGGCACCATGTGCGAGACCTTCGAGGGCCGGACCCTCCGCCTGGACTACAAGACCATGCGTTACCCCGGCCACTTCGAGCTGATGCGCTTCGTCTTCGACGAGCTGGGCCTGCGCGACCGGCGGGAGCTGGCCGGGGAGATCCTGGTCAACGCCAAGCCGCCGGTGGACGATGACGTGGTGTACCTGCACGCGGCCGTGGAAGGGCTGGCCCGCGGCGACGGCGACACCGCGCCGGGCCAGCTGGCCCGGAAGCAGTACGTGCGCGCCTATCAGCCGCTGCGCATCAACGGCCGGGTCTGGCGCGCGATCTCCTGGACCACGGCGGCGTCGGCCGTCGCGGTGGTGGAGCTGGTCGCGGCGGGCCAGCTGCCGGGGGCCGGCTTCATCTCCCAGGAGGAGATCCCGCTGGAGGCGCTGCTGGCCACCAGCAACGGCGCCCGCTTCGCAGAGCTGGGACAGGTGTGATGACCTCGACGAGCCCGAGCCCCGCGAGACTTCCCGCGCACTCCGAGCTGCTGGCCGAGACGACCGAGATCCTGGGCCGGCTCGGCGTGCCAGTGAGCACCGACGGCGACCTGATCGCCCGCTCGCCCGTCACCGGCGGCGAGCTGGCCCGGCTGCGGTCGCATACGCCGGCCGAGGTGACCGCGATCATCGGCGCCGCCCAGGACGCGTTCACGACCT
>JBOHCO010001633.1:0-15727 GCA_050698895.1 Streptosporangiaceae bacterium | reverse complement strand
GACGGTGCCTCCGCGGCGGACGGCAGGCCCGGGTCGGCGGGTCTGGCCGGGTCCGATGATGCCCCGCCCTCGGTGGCGCCTTCGGACCCGGCCGGAGCCGCGGCGGCGGACTGGGCGCTGGCGGCCTCCCGGCGGCTGGCCATCGAGGCCTCGACCGCCCGTGAGGCGGCCAGCGCGATGGGCGTCCCGATCCCGGACCGCCGGGGCACGACCTGGCTGGTCAGCGCGGCCGCGGCGGCTTCGCGCGGCCGCGGGCTGGGTGGCGCGGGCAGAGTGGGGCCCGACCGGGAGGAGGCCGAGGCCGCTAACGGCTGCTGGCCCGCGCTGGCCGGGGCCGGCGCCGGGACGTGCACGAACCCCGGCTGGGTGGCGGGCGGCCCGGCCTGCGCCGCTGGCTCCGCCTGCTCCTGGACCTGGCTGTCCTGCTCACGGCCGTCGTGCTCACGCTGCTCACGGCCGTCCTGCTCACGCTGCTCACGGCTGTCCTGCTCACGGCCGTCCTGACCGTGACCATCCGGACCCCGGACATCCTGCCCCTGGACGCCCTGAACCTGGCCGTCCTCGGCCCGGCTGCCGTGCGTCACGCCGACCGGCCTGGCCTTGACCGACGCGTGCACCGGGCCGACGCAGTCGTGGCGGTCCAGCAAGGTGGCCAGCTGCGCGGCCTCCTCGGCGCAGATGCCGAAGACGATGCGCGGCTGGCCCCAGGGCGCGTCTAGTGAGAAACCGACATAACTGGACACGGCCGGCGCCGGATCGGCGGCCAGGCCGTGCATGTTGCGCCAGCGGCACCACGCACTCTCCAGCGCTGTCGCAGCCTGCTGCGCACGCACAACCAAATCTGGATCACGCATGCGATCCTCCCCTCGAAGCGACGGCACGCTTCCGCCTGCTGGCGGCTCCCCCGGGCGTCGCGCGCCGCACTTTGGCATGACCACATGCGCTTGAGCGCGGCACTACGCCAGTCATTTGCCGCCGCGCAGCCAACGGCGGCATGGCGACAAGTATGACTGGACCACCGCTTCAGCAGGCACGATTACGAAAAGTTGATGGCCGCTACCTTCAGTCATCGGCTGTGCCGTGTGCCCCTGGTCGTTACAGGTGACCCGTCAAAGGCGGTTATGTGCGCGCATGTCGCGCGGCCACGGCGACGTCGGCGGCGGCACAAGGCCGCGTCAAGCCGCGTCGGGGCTGGGAAGGTGCTGAGCGAGGAAAGAGGTCAAAGCGTTCAGCGATCTCGACGGCCTGCTGACCGCGGCTGTCCGCTGGCTCAGTAGGCCGGATCGACCCCGGCATTGTCGGCTGGCTTGCTCTCGCCGCATCTTTGCGCGTACCGCGCCCCCCGATGCAGCGACCGGGCCCGCCGGGGTCGACCCCCCCTCTAACTATTTTTTTGTACTGCGAGTGTGGTGCTTTACCGCGGGCGGTTAGCCCGGGATCATTCGGAACGCTGCTGGGGGATGCCCGCCAGCAGAGCGCGAACCTCTGTCTCCCGGTACCTGCGGTGACCGCCAAGGGTCCGGATGGACGTGAGCTTTCCAGCCTTGGCCCACCTCGTGACGGTCTTGGGGTCCACCCTGAACATTGTGGCGACCTCTGCCGGCGTAAGCAGCGGCTCGGCCTCCGGCGTGCGTGCAGACATTTTGACGGCCTCTCCTCCTGGACCGGTACTGCGATCCCTGCGTTTGTTGCTGTTCCTGGCTCCTATTGGGGAACCTGCCTCGGATGTCCCATATAGTCCGCTCAGACCATATTGCCATCACCAGCGGTGACAAGTCGACCACTAGGAGCAAAGTTTCCGATGTGAGTCACCCCGTTGCCCCCCTGCTCTCTGTCACGCTGCGTGATTCTAGCGACACGGATCGTCGCAACGGGCGGATTCGGAAAAGTCATCCGCGCCTCCCATCGGCTACTTAGCTAGATTGCCTCCGTGTCCCTATTGCCCCGAATCGTCGGCACTATTTGGCGACGCTGGCAGATGTGATCGCGCCGACACCCCAGAGCACCAGGCGGTATCTCCGGGAAATCCGCACGCCGACGCTTCGCTGGCGCGGGTGACAAGCGAGAGCGAACGACACGTCCGGCATACGGATTGCGTGCTGACATTCGACGGCAGTCCCTCCCTTCCGCTGCGCCAGGCGAACTGCCCGGCGACGCGCTCTCTGCCGGCCCGGCCGGCCCCATCGGCCGGGCGATTCAATTAGGGTCGCGGGTCGATGGACTTCCAGCCTCGACCGGCGATGAGCCCGGACCGGACGGCGTAGCTGACGGCGCCTGCCCGTGGACTCCGACCGTGCCACTCGCTTCCTACTGGAACCGGTAGCGGCGCTGAGATAATCCTCCAGAGTGCAATGAGATGCCTCGTTTCGACTGTATTTGCCCGCTCAGCAGCATCCTTACACGCTGAGTAGTCGATCCGATGCGAGACTGCCTGCCCAGGCGCGGGCGCAACACCGGCATAAGCCCGCAGACCGGTCTCATCAGACAGCATGACTAATCGTGACATGCCCGGCGCTTGTGATAAAGGTCTGGAGGCAATCAGTTCAGAAAGCGTCGGGGCCCGACGGGTTCCGGTCCCCCACTAGGCTGGTCGCGAATCCCGCGTCAACGGCGACGCGGAGCTACACCAGGAGTCTGTCCCGTGGCCAGTGTTCAGGGAATCTTCGACCGGGCCGGCGACGCCGAGCCCGGCGATCTGAGTGACGCAAGCGCCTTTGACCAGCCCGGACACGAGCAGGTCGTGTTCTGCCAGGACCGCGAGTCGGGCTTGCGCGCGATCATCGCCATCTACTCGACGGTGCTCGGTCCCGCGCTCGGCGGCACTCGCTTCTACCCCTATCCGAGCGAGGAAGCGGCCCTGGCGGACGTCCTGAACTTGTCCCGCGCCATGGCCTATAAGAACGCGCTAGCCGGGCTGGACCACGGCGGCGGCAAGGCGGTGATCATCGGCGACCCGGCGCAGGTCAAGTCCGAGGCGCTGCTGCGGGCCTACGGCCGGTTCGTCCAGTCACTGAGCGGCCGCTACATCACCGCCTGTGATATCGGCACCTACAGCGAGGACATGGACATCATCGCCAGGGAGTGCCGCTTCGTCACCGGCCGCACGGTGATCAACGGCGGCGCGGGCGATTCCTCGGTGCTGACCGCCCTCGGCGTCTTCCAGGGCATGCGCGCCGCGGCCGAGCACGCCTGGGGCACGCCCAGCCTGGATGGCCGGGTGGTCGGGGTCGAGGGCGTGGGCAAGGTCGGCCGCCGGCTGGTCGAGCACCTGCTGGCCGACGGCGCCCAGGTGGTCATCTACGACACCAGCGCGGCCGCGGTGGGCCAGGTCCGGGCCCAGCACCCGGCGGTCACGGTGGCCCAGAGCCGAGCCGAGCTGATCGCCAGCCGGCTCGACGTGTTCTCGCCCTGCGCGCTGGGCGGGTCGGTGGACGACGCCGCGGTGGCCGCCCTGGCCACCAGGGCGGGTGATGCCAAAATCATCTGCGGCGGGGCCAACAACCAGCTCGGCCACCCGGGCATCGCCAAGCTGCTGGCCGATTACGGGATCGTGTACGCGCCCGACTATCTGGTGAACGCGGGCGGGGTGATCCAGGTGGCCGACGAGCTGAACGGGTTCAGCTTCGAGCGCGCCAAGGCCAGGGCCGAGCAGATCTTCGCCACTACCCGGCAGCTATTCGTCGCCGCCGCGGCCGAGGGCGTACCGCCGGGGGTCGCCGCCGGCCGGCTGGCTGAGCGGCGGATGAGCGCGATCGGTCGGCTCCGGGGCATATACCTGAGCGGCTGATGCAGGCTTGCTGACGGTCGCCGGAGGCGCTAGTCGCCCAAAGCAGGTACGGTTGTACCTGTAGGTCAGGCACTGAGCGCTACTCTTCCGTCGGCGGAGGGGTGGCAGCGGAGTCTGTCATGCGGCCAAGCCCGTGTACGTCGGCATGGTAAGAACAACTTTCAGTGCGGTGGACCAGGGGCCCGTTGGGCCCCGTACGTTCGAGGGGGTCGAGCCAATGGGGCGCGGCCGAGCCAAGGCCAAGCAGGTAAAGGTAGCCCGTCAGCTTAAGTACAACGGCGGCGGCACTGACCTTGACCGGCTGCGGGCCGAGCTGGGTGTCGGCACGGAATCGCAGGACGCTGACGCATACGCGGATTTCGGCGACCACTACTCCGGCGACGATGACGAAGACGATGACGAGTCGCTTGACGACGACGAGGACATCGGCGACGAGGACCCGCATCCCTCGATGAGCAGGATCGCGGGAGACTGACCGGGCAGCCAGAGTCCTAGCGCGGCCTGAGCACGGGCCGCGTCGCGCTGCTGCGCCGTGCCACGGCTTTGCCGTGCACGGTTTCGCCCTGCGTGGCTCTGACCTTCCCGCAGCAGGGCCGGCCGCAGCAGGGCCGGCCGCAGCAGTCTCCGCAGGCATGACTCAGGCGGGTTGACGTCAGGCAGGATGACGTCCGTCGAGCCGCGCGGTGCCGCTGCCCTCGGTCACCTCGCCTGCGACCCAGGCGGGCACGTCGCGCCCGGCCAGCAGCCGCAGCGCCCGGTCGGCGTCCGCGGCGGCCACGATGGCGACCATGCCGACGCCCATGTTGAACACCCGCTCCATGTCCGCTCCGGGCACCTCGCCATGGCGGGCCAGCAGGCCGAATACCGGGCCCGGCCGCCAGGTGCCGCGATCCAGCACGGCGTCGGCCTGCTCCGGCAGCACTCGGGCCAGGTTGGCGGCTAGCCCGCCGCCGGTGACGTGCGCGAACGCGTGTACCTCGGTCCCGGCGGCGAGGGCCAGGCAGTCGCGGGCGTAGATCCGGGTCGGCTCGAGCAGTTCCTCGCCGAGCGGCCGGCTCAGCTCGGCTGGGACCGCGGCCAGGTCCAGCTCGCGGCCTGGTGCGTCGATGATCCGCCGCACCAGCGAGAAGCCGTTGGAGTGCAGGCCCGACGAGCCCAGGGCGATGACTACGTCGCCCGGCCGCACCCGGTCCGGCCCCAGCGCCTGGTCGGCATCCACCACGCCGGTCGCCGCGCCGGCCAGATCGAAGTCATCCGGCCCGAAATGTCCGGGATGCTCGGCGGTCTCCCCGCCGATAAGAGAACATCCGGCCTGCACGCAGCCCCGGGCCACGCCGCCGACGATCGCCGCGATCCGCTCCGGCCGGACCGCGCCGCAGACCACGTAGTCGGTCATGAACAGCGGCTCGGCGCCGACCACCACCAGGTCGTCCACCACCATGCCGACCAGGTCGACGCCGACGGTGTCATAGACGCCCAGGCGCTGCGCGATCACCACTTTGGTGCCGACCCCGTCGGTCGAGGTAGCCAGCAGTGGCCGCCGCATACGGGCCAGCGCGGACGCGTCGAACAGCCCGGCGAAGCCGCCGATGCCGCCCGCCACCTCGGGCCGCGCGGTCCGCTCCACCGAGGCCCGCATCAGGTCCACCGCCCGCTCGCCCGCGTCGATGTCGACGCCGGCGGCGGCGTAGGCCGAGCCCTCCGGGTAAGCCGAGCTCTCCGAGCCGGCCGAGCCGCCCGGGCCCTCAGCAGACACGGTCAGCGCCCGCCGATACCGCCGGCACCGCGGGTAGCGGCCGCGGCCTCGAGCACGAACTTGCCCTGCTCGGCCTCGTCCACCCGGACCGGATAGTCACCGCTGAAGCAGGCCTGGCACAGCTGACGGCCCGGCAGCGTCGTCGCGGCGACCAGGCCTTCCAGCGACACGAAGCCCAGCGAGTCGGCCCCGATGGACTGCCGGATCTCCTCGATGCTGAGGCTGCCCGCGATCAGCTCGGCCCGGCTGGCGAAGTCGATGCCGAAGAAGCAGGGCCAGGCCACCGGAGGGCTGGAGATCCGGACGTGCACCTCCGCCGCCCCGGCCTCGCGCAGCATGGCCACGATGGCCCGCTGGGTGTTGCCGCGGACGATCGTGTCGTCCACCGCCACCACCCGCTGGCCGGCGATCACGTCCCGCAGCGGGTTCAGCTTGAGCCGGATGCCCCGCTGCCGGATGGTCTGGCTGGGCTGGATGAACGTCCGGCCCACGTAGGAGTTCTTGACCAGGCCCTGGCCGTAGGGGATCCCGCTGGCCTGGGCGTAGCCGATGGCCGCCGGGGTGCCGGACTCCGGCACCGGGATGACCAGGTCGGCCTCGGCCGGGTGCTCGACGGCCAGCCGCCGGCCCACCTCGACCCTGGTCGCCTGGACGCTCCGGCCCGACAAGGTGGTGTCCGGGCGGGCCAGGTAGACGTGCTCGAACAGGCAGCCCCTGGGCTGGGGCGGGGCGAAGGTGCGCGAGCGCAGGCCCCGCTCGTCGATCGTGATCAGCTCGCCCGGCTCGACCTCGCGGACGAAGGCCGCCCCGACGATGTCCAGGGCGCACGTCTCGCTGGCCACCACCCAGCCCGCGTCCAGCCGGCCGATGACCAGCGGGCGGAATCCGTGCGGGTCGCGGGCCGCGTAGAGGGTCCGCTCGTCCATGAACACCAGCGAGTAAGCGCCGCGCACCAGCGGGAGGGTGGCCATGGCGGCCTGCTCCACGCTGCCCGCGATGGCGGGTTGCGCCTCCTCGGGCATGCCCGGCAGCGTCTCCTGGGGCAGCAGGCCGTCCGCGAGCCCCGGCGACGCGGCCGGCTGCGGGGCCGCGAACAGCGCCGTCAGCACGTCGGTGTCGGAGGTGGCCAGCATCCCGGGGCCGGCCCCGGCCCGGCCCGGCTGAGTGTCCCGCTCCGCGGCCAGGGCAGCCAGCTCCAGGGTGTTGATCAGGTTGCCGTTGTGGCCCAGGGCCAGGCTGGCCGTGGGCGTGGCCCGGAACGTCGGCTGGGCGTTCTCCCAGACCGATGAGCCGCTGGTCGAGTAGCGGCAGTGGCCGACGGTGATGTAGCCGCGCAGCGTGGTCAGCACCGACTCGTCGAACACCTGGGGCACCAGCCCCATGTCCTTGTAGACCACGATGCGCTTGCCGTCGCTGACCGCGATGCCGGCCGACTCCTGGCCGCGGTGCTGGAGCGCGTAGAGGCCGAAGTAGGCCAGCTTGGCCACGTCCTCGTGGGGGGACCAGGCTCCGAAGACCCCGCAGTGGTCCCTGGGCGGCTGGTCGGCGGGATCGAGAGCGTCGGTCAGGCGGCCATCCGGCTTGATCACGTCGTCAGTCTAGGTGAAGCCAGCCTGGGAGCCAGCCGCGCCCGGCGGGCCCAGCCGCGCCCGGCGGGCGTGGCTGGCGTGGCGGCTGTGACGGGTCAATGCGGGGCGCCCAGGACATTGACGGACATTCGACGATCGGATACTTTATCCAACCATAGCTTAGTTCGCAGCACGGCGCCGCGACTGGGAATGCCCGGTACCGCAGGGCTGGGTGACGCGCCGCGCGAGCGCAAGGAGAGGAAGACGTTATGAGGCGCTTCCCGATCATCTCGCTGGCCGCGATCGGAGCACTCGGCTTGACCGCCTCGGGCTGCGCTTCATCAGGCGGTGCCGCGGGGGGCCATTCGCCGCTCGTCGTAGCCGGCGTCGTCGCCTTCACCGGCTCGAGCGACTTCGAGGCCCAGAGCAACGAGGGCGGGCTGTACCCGGCGATCTATGCGATCAATCACGCCGGGGGCGTCCTGGGCCATAAGCTTGAGTACAAGGCCATCGATACCAAAGCCGACCCCGCCGACGCGCTGCCGGCCGTCCAGCAAGCCCTGGCCACGACGAGCAACCTGGTTCTCGTCGCCGGGCCCGACACCTCGTCAGCCCCGTCGATCGTCCCGGTTCTCAACAGCGCGAAGATCCCGATGACCGCGGTGGCCGGCGAGTCGGCCTACGACCGCAACAAGCTTCCTTATTTCTGGCGCCTGTTCCCGCCCGACTCGGCCAACGGCACGGCCATGTCCCTGTGGGCCCAGCGCAAGGGCTATACGAGGGTGGCCACGGTCTTCGGTACCGACAGCGGATCGCAGGGCGACCTGCCCGGGGTCATCGGCGGCCTCAAGGCCTTGCACATCAAGATCGTGGCGAATGTCAGCCTGACCCCGAGCCAGCCCACCTACGAGGCATCCGTCCGGCAGGTGATGGCCACCCATCCGCAGGTCATCATGACTGAGGCGGACGCGACCACGTCCGCCACCTTCCTCGGCGAGCTCAAGCAACTCGGCGGCCTGGTCCCCGTCATCGGCACCGAAGCCACCTACACCGCGCCCTGGCTCAAGGCGGTTCGGGGGGCGCTGGGCAGTTCTTTCCAGAAGTACTACACCGCCCTGATTACGGCGCCGTCGCACCGGACACCGGCGGTCAGCGCCTACCAGGCCGCCGTGACCGCCATGCGGGCGAAGGAGCCATCACCGTGGCAGTCCTACCTGTCGAATCCGTTCTCGATCACCTACTACGACGGCGTGGTATGCGTCGCCCTGGCCATGAACGCTGCGCACAGCACTGACCCGGCGGTCTTCAATAAGTTCATTACGAAGGTCGCCAACCCGGGTCCCGGCAAGACCGTGGTCTACACCTATCCGCAGGGAGTCGCGGCGCTCAAGGCCGGAAAGAAGATTCAGTACTACGGAGCGACCGGCCTCATCGACTTCAACGTCTACCACAACTCCTTCGGCAATCAGGAGGCCGTCGCGAGCAGCGGCTCGGCCCAGCCCCTGACGCTGGGCACGGTCACGGCCCGCCAGATCGAGGCCGTCGCGGTGTCCGGAGTGGCCTAACCATGCTGAGCACCCTGGTCTCGGCCATCGCCTTCGGAGTGGTCCTCGCGTCGATCATCGCCATCGCCGCGATGGGGTTCACCCTCCAGTTCGGGCTGACCAACGTCTTCAACCTGAGCTTCGGCAGCGTGATGACCGTCGGCGCGTTCGCCGGCTACCTGGCCGACGTCAACGGGATCAACGCCTGGTACGGCCTCGGGGTTGGCGGTATCGCCGGAGCCGTGCTCACGCTGCTGCTGGGGCGAGGGCTGTTCCGCCTCTACGCGCGGCGCGGCGCGAGGCTCTTCGAGATGATGATGGTCACCCTGGGGCTAGGGCTGGTGATCAACTACGGGATCCAGGCCATATCCCGCAACAACGTCTACCAGTTCACGGTGCTGCAGGCCGCCCCGCTGCACCTGGGACCGGTCACCATCACCCCGACGCAGGCCATACTGGTCGGGATCGGCGTGGTCATCTTTGTGGCGCTGGAGGCCTTGCTTCGGCTCAGCCGGATCGGGAAGGCGCTTCGGGCCATGGCGGCGGAGCCCGCGCTGGCCCGGTCGTGCGGTATCCGGACCGGCCAGGTAGTCATCATCACCTGGATCATCAGCGGCTTCCTGTGCGGGATGGCCGGGGTCGTTTACATCATCAACTCGCAGAGCGTGGGCTACGCGACGGGCGAGCTGTTTCTTCCCCTCGTCATCGCGGCCGCGATCCTGGGCGGAGCCGGCTCCCCGGCCGGCGCCGCCGCGGCCGCCCTGCTGATGGGAGTGGTCACCGAGGTCGTGTCCGCGTACGGCGGCCCGCAGTACAGCGCGGTCGCCGGATTCGGGATCCTGGTGGTGGTCCTGCTCTGCCGCCCCGCGAGCGTGTTCGGCGGTCAAACCCGTGAAACCCAGCTGACGCTATGACTACGGGAGTACCGCGATGCTGAGCAGCTGGACCTTCTACATCTCGACCCTGGTGATCTACTTCGGCGTCGACCTCCTATCAGGGATCTCGCTGAATCTGCAGTACGGATACGCCGGGATCATCAATTTCGGTTACATCGTCTTCCAGGCGGCGGGTGCGTACGCCGCCGCGGTGGTGACGCTGGGCCCCGGCGGCGGGGCAGGCTCGTTCCAGAAGTACGTCTTTGGCGCGAGCCTGCCTTTCCCGCTGCCGTTGCTGGTAGCGACGGCAGCCGGGGCCGTCCTGGCTGGCTTTGTCGGGCTGTTCAGCCTGCGCCGGATACGCCGCGATTACCAGGCCGCCGTGCTGCTGATCGTCTCCCTGATCGCCATCCAGGTAGTCCAGGCCGATGTTCCGCTGTTCAACGGGTCCAACGGGCTGACGGGAGTCCCGCGGCCACTCGCGAACGTCTTGTCGCTCTCCCTGCAGGGCTATCAGTGGGCCTACGCCGGCTGGGTGCTCCTGCTGTGCGCGCTGGTGTACCTGCTCGTACGCTGGCTGTCGCACTCTCCCTGGGGCCGCGCGCTGCGGGCCATGCGGGACCAGGAGGACGCGGCCGGGGCGATCGGCCTGAATGTCACCGCGCTCCGGCTGCAGGCCTTCGTCATCGGCGGCGCTATCGCCGGCCTGAGCGGCGGCCTCCTGGTGCAGTTCATCGGGGCCTGGTCACCGGATGCCTGGGCCTATGCCGAGACCTTCGTCATCTTCACGGCCATCTTCGTCGGGGGCGTGCGGAACTACCGGGGCGTGCTGCTGGGCGTACTGCTGGTGCCGATCATCTTCCTCCAGCTGCCGCAGTTCCTGCCGCCGATCGGCTATCCGGGGCTGGTCCAGTCACTTGAATGGGTGATCATCGGCATCTTGTGGATGCTCTGCCTGCTGCTGCGGCCCCGCGGCATCCTGCCCGAACGGCGGGCCAGGGCGCTGCCGGATCTTGCCGGGGAGGCGGCGTGAGCGGGCCGGAGCGCGCCGCGATTCCAGGGCCGGGCCCATCGACCGCGCACCCGACGCCGTCCGTCCCTGCCCTGTCGGCACGGGGAGTGGTGGTCTCCTACGGCGGGGTCCGGGCCGTCGATGGCCTCTCGGTGGACGCCTTCGCCGGCGAGGCGCTTGGCCTGATTGGCCCCAACGGCGCGGGCAAGTCGTCTTTCCTGGCCGCCCTGGGCGGGCAGGCCAGGATCCGGGCCGGCTCGATCTGCCTGATGGGCGAGGACGTGTCCCGGCTGCCCGCCTACGGCCGGGCCCGGCGGGGGGTGGTGCGGACGTTCCAGATGACCAGCGAGTTCGCCGGGATGACGACGTTCGAGAACTTGCTGACAGCCGGACACGGTGCCGCGGGCGCCGCCCTCAGCGCCGTCGTGGCCCACCCCCGCCGCACCAGGCAGCGGGACCAGGCGATCGCCCAGCGCGCCTGGGAGATCCTCAAGAGATTCGAGCTGGCCGGCATCGCCGACTCCTACGGCAGCGAGCTCAGTGGCGGCCAGCGCCGGCTGGTGGAGATCATGCGCTGCCTCATGCGGTCGCCGAAGGTGCTGCTGCTCGACGAGCCGATGGTCGGAGTGACGCCGCACCTGGTGGACAAGCTCGTGGCCGACCTCAAGTCGATCCGGAACGACGGGATCGCGCTGATCATCGTCGAGCACGCGCTGGAGGTGGTCAGCGAGCTATGCGATCGCGTCGTGGTCATGGCCCTGGGCCAGTCGATCGCGACCGGCACCTACGCGGAAGTGGTCAAGGACCGGGAGGTGCAGGCTGCCTACCTCGGGTGAAACCCCGGCTCAGCCCACGCCCGCATGATCGCGCAATTAGCCACAGCGGATAGGCCACAGCGGATAGGCCACAGCGGAGGCCACATGGTAAGCAAGCGCCCGCCGGCATACTTGTCCGCGGCGGGGATCAGCGCCGGATACGGCAATGTGCCCGTCGTCAAGGACGTCAGCATTGACGTCGGCCCGGCCGAGATCGTCCTGGTGATGGGCCCGAACGGGGCCGGCAAGAGCACGCTGGTCAAGGCCGTCACAGGCGAGCTCCCGCTGATGGAAGGCAAGCTGACGCTCGATGGCGCGGACATCGGGCGGATGCCGGAGGAGCGCCGGGTGGCGGCGGGGATCGGCTACGTGCCCCAGGTGCGTGACGTATTCCCGCCGCTGACGGTCATGGAGAACCTGGAGATGGGCGGCTACCGGTTGCGAGGGGCCCAGGTGCGGCGCAGGCAGGCTGAGGTCTTCGAGGTCTTCCCCCAGCTCACGAAGCTACGCAGGCGACAGGCCCGCACTCTCAGCGGCGGCGAGCGCAAGATGCTCGCGATCGGCCGGGCGCTGATGGCGCAGCCGAGGCTGCTCGTGCTGGACGAGCCCACCGCCAATCTCGCACCGCTGGTCGCCGACCATGTGCTGCACGGCATCGTGTCCCGGATCGCCGGCAGCGGCCGTGCCGTCCTGCTGGTCGAGCAGCGGGTGAGCCTCGGCCTTGACGTCGCGTCCTGGGGCTATGTGCTGACCGACGGCCGGGTACGGCTGACCGCCAGCTGTCCGGACCTGCGCGCCATGGAGGACCTGGGCAGCCTGTTCCTTGGCCGGGGCAGCACCGACCTGGCATCCGGGTCGGCCAGCGACAAGGCACAGCGATGACCGCGGGACTGGCGCGCAGCGGACTGCTGGTAGGCGGGACGCAGATCGCCGGGTCCGCGGATCCCCTGCTCGTGGTCAACCCCGCGACCGGCGCGGTGATCGCCGAGGTTCAGGCCGCGGGCGAGGGCGATGTGGATCACGCCGTCGCGGTGGCTGCGGCCAGTTTCGAGGCGGGAGTCTGGCGTGACCAGCCCATCGCCGACCGGTCCCGGGTGCTCGGCCGGCTCGCCGACATCCTGCAGGATCGGATCGGCGAGCTGACGGACCTCGAGACGGGCAACAACGGCCGGCCGCTCGCCGAGACGCGGGCTCAGATCGGCCGGCTCCCCGAGTGGTTCCGCTACAACGCCGCCCTGCTGCTGGCCGATCGCGGGCATGTCACGCCCATGCCGGGGCCCTACCACTCGTACACGACGCGATTCCCGCTGGGGACGGTGGCGATCCTGGCCCCCTTCAATCACCCGCTCATGATCGCCTCGAAGAGCCTCGCGCCCGCCCTGGCCACCGGGAACTCGGTCGTGCTCAAGCCATCCGAGCTGACGCCGCTAACCGCGCTGCGGCTCGGCGCGGCCGCGCTGGAGGCGGGCGTGCCGCCCGGCGTCTTCAACGTCGTTCCCGGGCTCGGCCGCATCGCCGGAGCGCGCCTCGCCGCTCATCCTGGCGTTGCCAAGATCGTATTCACCGGCGGAACTGAGCCGGGCCGCGCCATCGCGCGGGCCGCGGCTGACCGATTCGCCCGGTGCACCCTGGAACTCGGCGGCTCCACCCCGGTGCTCGTCTTCGGCGACACGCCGGTGGCCGAGGCCGTCCGCGGAGCGGCATTTGCCGCGTTCATCGGCGCCGGGCAGACCTGCATCGCCGGCCGGCGGTTCTTCGTCCAGGAGCAGCTGTACGAGGCGTTTGTCGATGATCTGGCCCGGCTGGCGGGCCAGATCCGCATCGGAGATCCGGGCGACGAGCGTACTCAGCTCGGCCCGGTCATCTCGGCCGCGGCCCGCCAGCAGGTGCTGGCCAGGATCCAGGCCGGCGCGGCGGCCGGCGCCCGGATCCGGCACGGCGGGGTGGCCGCGGAGGTACCCGGCCTGCCCGGCGGCTACTTCATGCAGCCGACGGTCTGCACGCTGCCCGCGCCAACGCTGCCCCTGGCCAGGGATGAGATCTTCGGACCGGTCGCCGTGGTGATGCCGTTCAGCACTGAGGAGCAGGCCATATCCATGGCCAACGACTCGCCCTACGGGCTGGGCGCGGCCATCTGGACCCGCGACGTGGCACGGGCGCACCGGGTCGCGGCCCGGCTGCGATGCGGAATGGTCTGGGTCAATGATCATCACCGCCTGGATCCCAGCTCCCCGTGGGGCGGGATCGGCGAGAGCGGCATCGGCCGTGAGGGCGGCTGGGAGTCGTTTCACGATTTCACTCATGTCCGGGCCATCACGGTGCGCACTGCCGAGGACTCGGTGGACTGGTACGGCGGACGCAGTCAGGAGCGGTTGAACTAGATGACATCAGATCTCATCGTTGACTATCGGGGACCACTTATCAGCGTCCGGATCGCGAGGCCCCCGGAAAACCTGCTCACGCTGGAGATGTGCCGGGAGCTGACGGGCATCCTGCTCAGGCCGCCCGAGGAAGCGCGAGCCTTGCTGCTGACCGCGGCGGGCCCTAACTTCTGCCTCGGCCGGGAGCGAACCGCGATGACCCCCGACGACGTCTACGCCATGACCCAGGAGCTAGCCGACCTGAATGCGGCGCTGATCAACAGCCAGTTGATCGTGGTGGCCCAGGTTTCCGGGGACGCAGCGGGCTTCGGGGTGGGCCTCGTGGCGCTGGCGGATGTCTCCATCGCCTCGACGGACGTACGATTCTGGTTCCCGGAAGCCGAGGCCGGGCTGGCTCCTGCGCTGGTGCTGACCTGGCTGCCCGCGGCCATGGGGCGACGGCAGGCATTCTGGCTCACCGCGACCAGTGAGCGGCTCGACGCCGACGAGGCGCGCCGCGGTGGGCTGATCAACCAGGTAGTGTCCCCTGACCGGCTGCCCGCGGCCATCAGCGAGGCCATCGAGCTACTGCTCAAGCCCCCCAGGAAAGTCTCCGCGGAGATCAAGAAAGATCTCGCGGCCTTCGCCGCCCTCGGCATCTCGGAGGCATCCGACCATGCCGTCGACCGGCTGGTGCTCCGGTCACTGGTCCGGAACGGCCGAGGCCGGCTGTGAGGAAGCCCGACCGGCTAACCCAGCGCCCGCGATAGGAATTATATTATGTCGGACCAAGGGCATCACGGCGAGAGTGAGTCCGCAGGTTTGAAGGCGGCATCCGTGCCATGTCGGTAATCGAGCCAAATCGGAAGTTCTCCCGGCCGATCGACCGCACCACGGCCACTGAGGCGGCCACCAAGGCCCTGCGGGCCATCATCTTGTCCGGAGAGGTGCCCGCCGGGGCGCCGCTGCGACAGGACGACGTGGCCAGGCGGCTTGGCGTCAGCCGTACTCCGCTGCGCGAGGCGCTGCAGCGGCTAGAGGCCGAGGGCCTGGTCCGGCTGGACGTGCATAAGGGCGCCGTCGTCGCGAAGCCTTCGATAGCCCAGGTTTCCGAGATCTTCGAGCTGCAGCAGTTGCTCGAGCCCGTGGCGGGGCACAGCGCCATCCAGCACAGGACCGAGTCTGACCTCACCGACCTGCGCGAAATCATCGCCTCTCATACGACGTCTGGCGATCCGGCGGCCTGGGAGGCAGGCAATGCCGAGTTCCACGCCCGGCTGTATGACATAGCCAGGAAGCCGCTGCTGACCGAGATGATCGGCCAGCTCAGGAACCGGTCAGGCCTGTACGTTCACATTCTGGCCGAGTCCCCTCAGGGCCGGCTCCGCGCGCACGGTGAGCACCTGCAGATGGTCGCCGCGCTGGAGGCCGGCGATACGGCCCGGCTGAAGACCCTGATCAGGGAGCACCTGCAGGCCACCCTGGACTGGCTGAGGGCGGTCATAGACGACTGAGGGCAGCCGAATCCGGCGGGCGAGGTCAGCCCGCCTCAGAGCCGGCCCTCTGCCCAGCGCCCTGGCCATGCCCAGCGCCCCGGTAATGGCCCGCGAACTGCTCCCGCAGCTTGTACTTGAGCACCTTGCCCCCGACCGTCTCCGGCAGCGCCGTGGCGAAGATCACGCCCTTGGGCGTCTCGAAGCCCGCCAGCCGCTCCCGGCAGAACGCGATCAGCCCCTCCTCCGTCAGGTCCCCCTCACCCGGCACAGCGCCCGGCCCGGGCACCACGATGGCCGTGACCGCCTCGCCCCAGCGGTCGTGCCCCAGCCCGATGACCGCCGCCTTCACGACGTCGGCGTGCTGGTGCAAGATCGCTTCCACGCGCTGGCTGGAGACGTTCTCGCCGCCCGACTTGATGATGTCCTTGTACCGGTCGACCATGATCCGCAGGCCGTTCTCGTCGACCATGCAGCTGTCCCCGGAGTGGAACCAGCCGTGCCGGAACGCCGCCTG
>JBOHCO010001632.1:0-1802 GCA_050698895.1 Streptosporangiaceae bacterium | reverse complement strand
GGATTCCGGCGGCCGGACCGGCCCGCCTCAGCGCGACGGTATCAGCCAGGCCGGCCTGCCCGCTTCCGTTAACATGAGGTATCTTGACCTCAAGATAAACAGGCCGCACGACCCGTGTGTAACCCCGCAGGAGGCCACCGCCATGACTGAGCCGCTCAGGGGGGACGACCCCCGTATCCCCCCCGCGCCGCCTGCCGGCGACAAGACCGGGAACAGCTTCGGCAGCCGCGCCACCCTCGACGTGGCCGGGACCAGCTACCAAATACACCGGCTGGATGCGGTGGCGGGTGCTCAGGACCTGCCGTTCAGCCTGAAAGTCCTGCTGGAGAACCTGCTGCGGACCGAGGACGGCGTCAACGTCACCGCCGATCACATCCGCGCCCTGGCCGGCTGGGACCCCCGGGCCGAGCCGGACACCGAGATCCCGTTCAGCCCGGCCCGGGTCATCATGCAGGACCTGACCGGCGTTCCGGCCGTGGTCGACCTGGCCGCCATGCGCGAGGCCATGCAGGCCCTGGGCGGCGACGCGGCCCGGATCAACCCGCTGGTGCCCGCCGAGCTGGTCATCGACCACTCGGTGATCGCCGACGTGTTCGGCCGGCCCGACGCGTTCGAGCGCAACGTGGCGCTGGAGTTCCAGCGCAACAAGGAGCGGTTCGCGTTCCTGCGCTGGGGCCAGGAGGCGCTGCGGCAGTTCAAGGTCGTGCCGCCCGGCACCGGCATCGTCCACCAGGTCAACATCGAGCACCTGGCCCGCGTGGTCATGACCCAGCCGGTAACCCAGGCCGGCGGCGACGTCACCCTGGCCTACCCCGACACCTGCGTCGGCACCGACTCGCACACCACCATGCAGAACGGCCTGGGCGTGCTGGGCTGGGGCGTCGGCGGCATCGAGGCCGAGGCGGCCATGCTCGGCCAGCCCGTGTCCATGCTGATCCCGCGGGTCGTCGGGTTCCGGCTGAGCGGCGAGCTGCCCGCCGGGGCCACCGCGACCGACCTCGTGCTGACCATCACCGAGCTGCTGCGCCGGCACGGCGTGGTCGGCAAGTTCGTGGAGTTCTACGGTGACGGCGTGCCCGCCGTGCCGGTCGCCAACCGGGCCACCATCGGCAACATGAGCCCCGAGTTCGGCTCCACCTGCGCGATCTTCCCGATCGACGAGGAGACCCTGAGCTACCTGCGGCTCACCGGCCGTCCGGCCGCCCAGGTGGCCCTCGTGGAGGCCTATGCGCGGGAGCAGGGCCTATGGCACGACCCGTCCAGCCCCGCTCGTTATAGCGAACAACTGCAGCTCGACCTCTCCACCGTCGTCCCGTCCCTGGCCGGGCCCAAGCGACCCCAGGACCGGGTGGCCCTGGCTGACGCCAAGGCAGCGTTCCGGGACTCGCTCGGGGCTTTTGTCCACACCGCCGGGCTGGACAACGGCATCGCGGGCACCTTCCCGGCCTCCGACCCGGTGTCCGGCTTCGACGAGCGGCCGTCCGCCCCGGCCAGGGTGACCCTGGACGACGGCACCGAGACCGAGGTCGACCACGGCTCGGTGGTCATCGCGGCCATCACCTCGTGCACCAACACCTCCAACCCGTCGGTCATGGTCGGCGCCGCGCTGCTGGCCAAGAAGGCCGTCGAGGCCGGCCTGGAGCGCAAGCCCTGGGTCAAGACCACCCTGGCCCCGGGCTCCAAGGTGGTCATGGACTACTACGAGCGCGCGGGCCTGACCCCCTACCTGGAGAAGCTCGGCTTCAACCTGGTCGGCTACGGCTGCACCACCTGCATCGGCAACTCCGGCCCGCTGTCCGAGG
>JBOHCO010001631.1:0-2293 GCA_050698895.1 Streptosporangiaceae bacterium | reverse complement strand
GGGCGTGCTGCTGGGCGCTGACCCGGACCTCGACTACGAGGAGGCGACCATGGCCCTGTGCCCCGGTGACACGCTGGCGCTGTTCACCGACGGCCTGGTCGAGCGGCGCGACGAGTCCATCGACGAGTCGATGGCCTCGTTGCTGGCCTTTGCCGCCGACCCGGCCGGGGACATCGCCAGCTTCGCCGACCACCTGCTGGGCCACGCGCGCTCGGACACCAGCGACGATGCCTGCCTGGTCGCGGTCCGCGTCCGCTGACGCAGTCCGTCCTCGAGGGACCGTACGCCCCCTAGTGGCGGCCGCCATGATCGCGGATATCGGTCAGCGATATTCGCGGACCGATTTCCGCGATCATGAACGGATCATGAACCCGCGTCTTCCCGACCGCGCCGGGGGGCCGGGGTGGCGACGGCGCGGGCGGTGAGGAGCTCGTAGGCGACGTGGGCGGCGGCGATGCCGGTGATCTGGGCGTGGTCGTAGGCCGGGGCCACCTCGACCACGTCCGCGCCGATCAGGTTCAGCCGGGCGAACGAGCGCAGCGCGGCCAGCAGCTCGCGGCTCGACAGGCCGCCCGCCTCCGGGGTGCCGGTGCCCGGAGCGTGGGCCGGATCGAGCACGTCGATGTCCACCGAGACGTAGACCGGGCGGTCGCCGACCCGGTCGCGGATGCGCTCGACCATGCCGGCCACGCCCAGGTGCTCGACCTCGGGCGCGGACACGACCTGGAAGCCCAGCTCGCTGTCCTGGGTGAGGTCGGCGGCGCTGTACAGCGGGCCGCGGATGCCCAGGTGCAGGCAGCCGGACTGGTCCAGCAGGCCCTCGTCCGCGGCGCGCCGGAACGGGGTCCCGTGCGTGTACGCGGCACCGAAGTAGGTGTCCCAGGTGTCCAGGTGGGCATCGAAGTGGACCACGGCGACCGGCCCGTGCCGCGCGGCCTGAGCGCGCAGCATGGGCAGCGCGATGGTGTGGTCACCGCCGAGGGTGAGCACGAACGGCGCGCGCTCCAGCAGCTCCGTGGCCCCGTGCTCGATGGCGGTGATGGCCTCGTCGATGCTGAACGGGTTGACGGCCAGGTCCCCGGCGTCGGCCACCTGGAGGGCGGCGAAGGGCGAGGCCTCGAGAGCCGGGTTGTACGGCCGCAGCAGCCGGGAGGACTCCCGGATGTGCGACGGGCCGAACCGGGCGCCGGGGCGGTAGCTGACGCCGCTGTCGAACGGCACGCCCAGCACGGCCGCGTCCACGCGGCTGACCTCGCCGATGCGCGGCAGCCGGGCGAAGGTGGCCTCGCCGGCGTACCGCGGTATGACGGTGGCGTCGACCTGCCCGACAGCTTCTCCTACTACGACCCGGGGTACCGGTTCGCTCACAGTCCCTCGCTAGCGGCCACGTCGATCACCCGCAGTTCGCGCTCGCTGGCCTCGATGGCGGACTGCTCGGCGGCCACGTCCAGTGACCGCGACAGCAGCAGGTATAGCAGGCCGGACACGGCTAGGCCGACGAGCCAGGAGTAGTCGACGCCGTTGGTGACGTGGCCGGGGAACCAGCCGGTGTAGGTGAAGCCGCCGATCGAGGGCAGCACCATGAACGGGATCTCGGCGGCGAAGCCGGCGAAGTAAGCGGTCAGGCCGCGCCAGCCCCAGGCGCCGTAGACGCCGTCGGGGCGGAAGATGTCGGTGATGGCGTAGTGCCCGTGCCGGACGAAGAAGAAGTCGACCAGGTTGAGCGCGGTCCACGGGACGAGCAGGTACAGCATCAGGGTCAGCGAGTTGAGCACCGCGGACACCGCGCTGGTCGAGATGCCGGCGCCGATGGCATACCACAGGATGGCCAGGCCGACGATGGTCGCCACCCGCCAGGCCCGGCTGGTCCTGATCTTGCGGAAGGAGTCGATCCCGGTCAGCACGGTGAGCATGCCGCCGTAGGCGTTCATGCCCATGGTGGCCAGCAGGGCGGTCGCGGACAGCACCGCGGTGATCGAGCCGAGCGGGGCGGCGACCTTGTCGCCGGCCACCTGGAGCCCGACCAGGCCGTCGGTGGCACCCAGCCGGGTGGCCAGCCACGCGCCCATGGCGATCAGCCAGACGGCCGAGCCGGAGGCGCCGAAGAACACGGCGGTGATGATGCCGCGCGGCGAGGTGTCCCGCGGCATGTACCGCGAGTAGTCCGAGACGTAGGGCGCGTAGGTGATGTTGTACGCGGCGGCGACCGAGAACTGGGCCATGAACGCGGCGAACAGGAAACTGCCCGGGTGGTGCGGCGCGCTGCCCCCGGCGTGCCCGACCAGGATGGCGA
>JBOHCO010001630.1:0-8398 GCA_050698895.1 Streptosporangiaceae bacterium | reverse complement strand
GGCGGCGGGCTACGAGGCGGCGGGCTACGAGGCGGCGGGCTACGAGGACGCGCTGGCGGGCGCCTCGCCCGAGCGCGACTTCGGGCCGCGCAGCGGCGAGGACGTGTACATCATCTACACCGGCGGGACCACCGGCTACCCCAAGGGCGTGATGTGGCGCAGCGAGGACATCTGGCGCACCCTGGCCGGCGGCATCGACTTCGCCACCGGCGTGCCGATGGCCGACGAGTGGGAGCAGTCCCGGCGCGGCCAGGCCGGCCCGGGCCTGGTCCGGCTCTGCGTGGCACCGCTGATCCACGGGGCGGCCCAGGTGGCCACGCTGGGCGCGCTGTTCGCCGGCGACACCGTGGTGCTGGCCCGGCGGTTCGACCCGGACGAGGCCTGGCGCACCATCGAGCGGCACCGGGTCAACCTGATGCTGGTCATCGGCGACGCCATGGCCCGGCCGCTGATCGAGGCCTACCTGGCCGGCGGCTACGACGCCTCGTCCCTGCTGTCGCTGTCGTCCAGCGCGGCGCTGTTCTCGCCCGCGGTCAAGGAGGCCTGCGCGGCGGCGCTGCCGCACGTCGTCATCACCGAGTCCATCGGCTCGACCGAGACCGGGTTCACCGGCCTGAGCCTGTTCAGCGCGGGGACCGCGCACCGCGGCGGGCCCACCGTGACGCCGGGACCCGACACCATCGTGCTGGACGACGCCGGCCGCCGGGCCGGACCCGGCCAGGTCGGCCGGATCGCCAGGGGCGGGCACGTGCCGCTGGGCTACTACCGGGACCCGGTCCGGACCGCGGCCATGTTCGCCGAGGTGGACGGCCGGCGGTACGCGGTGCCCGGCGACTACGCGCGGGTCGAGGAGGACGGCCGGCTGACGCTGCTCGGCCGCGGCAACACCTGCGTGAACACCGGCGGCGAGAAGGTCTACCCCGAGGAGGTCGAGGGCGCGCTCAAGGCGCACCCCGACGTGTTCGACGCGCTGGTCATCGGGGTGCCCGACGAGCGCCTCGGCCAGCGGGTGGCGGCGCTGGTCCAGGTGCGCGACGGCCGCCCCGCCGACCTGGCCGCGATCGAGGCCCACCTGCGCGGCCTGATCGCCGGCTACAAGCTGCCGCGCAGCATCTGGCTGGTGGACGCCATCGGCCGGACGGCGGCCGGCAAGGCTGACTACGGGTGGGCGCATCAGCACGTCGCCGGCCACCCGCCTGCCCGCCCACCCGGAGCTGAGTCACTGGTCACCTGAGGAGAGCCGTGCGGACCTCGCTGTGCAACCTGCTCGACATCGAGTACCCCATCGTGGGCTTCACCCCGTCCGAGCACGTCGCCGCCGCGATCAGCCGGGCCGGCGGCCTCGGCGTGCTGGGCTGCGTCCGCTTCAACGACCCGGCCGAGCTGGACACCGCGCTGACCTGGATGGACGCGCACACCGACGGCCGGCCCTACGGCATCGACGTCGTGATGCCCGCCCGCCAGCCGGCCGAGGGCGCCCCGGCCGACCTGAGCGCGCTGATCCCGCCCGGCCACGCCGACTTCGTCGAGCAGACCCTGACCAGGCTCGGCGTGCCGCCGCTGCCCGACGGCGCCCGGGCCAGCGACGGGGTGCTCGGCTGGCTGCACTCGGTGGCCCGCCAGCACGTCGAGGTGGCGCTGGCCCACCCGGCCCGGCTGATCGCCAACGCACTCGGCCCGCCGCCCGCCGACGTCATCGAGGCCGCGCACGAGCGCGGCATGCTGGTCGCGGCGCTGGCCGGCAAGGCCCGGCACGCGCGGGTCCAGGTGGACAGCGGCGTGGACATCGTGGTGGCCCAGGGCTACGAGGCCGGCGGCCACACCGGCGAGATCGCCAGCATGGTGCTGGTGCCCGAGATCGTGGATGCCGTGCCCGTCCCGGTGCTGGCTGCGGGCGGCATCGGCTGCGGGCGCCAGGTCGCCGCGGCCCTGGCCCTCGGCGCGGTGGGCGTCTGGATGGGCTCGGCCTGGCTGGTCGCGCAGGAGTACGGGCTGAGCGCGGCCGCGCCGGGCCTGCGCGACGCGCTGCTCGCCGCCACCTCGTCGGACACCGTGCGGTCGCGGATCTACAGCGGCAAGCCGGCCCGGCTGCTGCGCAACCGCTGGACCCAGGCCTGGGCCGAGCCGGACGCCCCCGAGGCGCTGCCCATGCCGCTGCAGAACCGGCTGGTCAGCGAGGCGCACCAGCGGCTGATGCGGTCCGGCCGGCCGGACGTGGTGCCGATGCCGGCCGGGCAGATCGTCGGCCGGCTGACCGAGGTGCGCCCGGTGGCCGAGGTCATGGCCGAGCTGGTCAAGGAGGCCGACGAGACGCTCGGCCGCCTGGCCGGCCTGCGCTGAGCCGGTAGCGTGCCGGAAATGCGGATCGCCACCACCGTCGGCTACTGGAGCGCTGGGCCGCCGCCGGACGCGGCCGAGCTGTTCGCCGCCGCCGACCGCCTGGGCTTCGATCAGGTCTGGACCGCCGAGGCCTACGGCAGCGACGCCTGGACCCCGCTGGCCTGGTGGGGCTCGCGGACCACCCGGATCAAGCTGGGCACCGGCATCTCCCAGCTCTCCGCCCGGCCGCCGGCCACCCTGGCCATGGCCGCCATGACCTTGGACCACCTGACCAGGGGCCGGGTCATCATCGGCGTCGGCACCAGCAACCCGCAGGTGGTCGAGGGCTGGTACGGCCAGCCCTACCCGCGCCCGCTGGAGCGGACCAGGGAGTACATCGAGATCCTGCGCGCGGTCATCGCCCGGGCCGAGCCGGTCACCTACGACGGCCGGCACTACCAGCTGCCGCTGCGCGGCGGCACCGGACTGGGCAAGCCGCTGCGCTCGATCCTGCATCCCTACCGCCCGGAGATTCCCATCTACCTGGGCGCCGAGGGGCCGAAGAACGTCGCGCTGGCGGCCGAGATCGCCGACGGCTGGAACCTGATCTTCTTCTCGCCCCGGATGAACGACTTCTACGCCGCCGCGCTGGCCGAGGGCTTTGCCCGCCCCGGCGCCCGGCACACCGCGGCCACCTTCGACGTGGTCGGCGGCCCGATGGCGATCGTCATCGACGACGACCTTGAGCGGGCCGCCGACCAGGTCCGCCCGTCACTGGCCCTGTACATCGGCGGCATGGGCGCCCGCGGCCTCAACTTCCACCACGAGGTCTTCGTCCGGATGGGCTACGAGGCGGAGGCCAGGACCATCCAGGACCACTACCTGGCCGGGGACAAGAAGGCCGCGATCGCCGCCGTGCCCACCGCGATGGTCGAGGACGTCGCGCTGGTCGGCCCGTGGGCCAAGATCGCCGACGAGATCCCGCGGTGGACGCAGACCGTGCTGACCACGTTCCTGTTCCACGCCGAGCTGCGCCACCTGGCCACCATCGCAGACCTGGTCCGCGGCGCCTGACCGGGCGCTAGCCCAGCTGAGGGATGATCTCGGCGGCGATGCGCTCGGCGTGCTCGGCCGGCTCGTACAGCGCCGTGAACAGGATCAGCTCCGCCCCCGCCGCCGCCACCTCACGCAGCTCGCGCACGCAGGCGGCCGGCGTGCCGGCGATCGCGGCCGCCTCGATGTCGGGCACCCGGCGCCCGTACAGCTGCTCCAGCGCCGCGTTCATCCGCTGCCGGGCGCGGCCGGCATCCGAGTCGAGGCCCAGGTACACGCGCTTGGCGACGGGGAACTGGCCGGCCGGCCGCCCGGCCTGCGCCAGTGCCTCCCGGACGACCTGCACCTGCTCCGCGAACCGGGCCGTCGGAGTGGACCCGGCGCCGAAAAAGCCGGTGCCGATCCGCACCGCCCGGCGCAGCGCCGTCGGGCTTGAGCCGCCCAGCCACAGCGGCGGGTACGGCTTCTGGGCCGGCTTGGGCTCCATCGCCGCGTCCTCGAGCTGCCAGAACTCTCCGTCGAAGGTGACACGGGGCTCGGTCCACAGCGCCTTCATCAGCGCCACGCCCTGGCTGAACCGGGCCGCGTACCGGCCGGAGTCCAGGCCGAAGGCGGCGAACGGCCGCCCCTGGCCGCCGGTGCCCACGCCGATCTCCAGCCGCCCCTGGCTGAGCTGGTCCAGCGTGCTCAGGCTCTTGGCCAGGTGCACCGGGCTGTGCAGGGTGGACACCAGCACCGCGCAGCCCAGCCGCAGCCGCTGGGTGCACGCGGCGGCGTAGGTCATGGTCTCGATCGCGCCCAGCTGCGGCCCGGACCCCAGCACCTGTTCCTGGGTCCAGGCGCTGTGGTAGCCCAGCTCCTCGGCGCGGGCCAGGTCGGCCCGGAACGCCGCGGGGTCGAACTCGCCGTCGGAGTAGAACTGGGGAATCCCGATCGCGAAGCGCATAAGCGGCATCGTATCGGCGGCCCGGTGACGGGCCGGCCGGGTGCCGTCCCGGTGCCGTCCCGGCGCCGTCCCGCTGCCGTCCCGCTGCTGGATAGGCCGGCCTAGCCTGGGTAGGGGTGCGCGTGGGGTCGACAGGAAGGGCCAGCCGAGATGACCGAACCGCGAGCCTTCGACGCGGGAATCGCCCGCCAGATCGGGCACTACGCCGATGCCGTGCGGGTGCCGGCGGGCTACGACCAGATCGTGGTTTCCGGGACGCCGGGGCTGGACATCCCCGCCTGCGCGGCCGTCCGGAGCAAGTTCATCACCCGCCAGCCAGGGAGCCTGACATGACCACCAGCACGCCGCTCACCGGGATCGACCTGGCCACCGCGGCGGAGCTCGCCGCGCAGCTCCGCGTCGACTCGGTCCGCTCCAGCACCAGCGCCGGGTCGGGTCATCCCACCTCCAGCATGTCCGCGGCCGACCTGCTCGCCGTGCTGGTCAGCCGGCACCTGCATTACGACTGGGACCACCCGCACGCCCCCGCCAACGACCACCTGATCTTCTCCAAGGGGCACGCCTCGCCGCTGCTGTACTCGGTCTTCAAGGCCGTGGGCGTGGTCTCCGACGAGGAGCTGATGACCGGCTACCGGCGCTTCGGGTCCCGGCTGGAGGGCCACCCCACCCCGGTGCTGCCCTGGGTCGACGTGGCCACCGGCTCGCTGGGCCAGGGCCTGCCCGACGGGGTGGGCGTCGCGCTGGCCGGCAAGTACCTGGACCAGCTGCCGTACAAGGTGTGGGTGCTGTGCGGGGACAGCGAGCTGGCCGAGGGCTCCATCTGGGAGGCCTTCGACAAGGCCTCCTACTACCGGCTGTCCAACCTGATCGTGATGATGGACATCAACCGGCTCGGCCAGCGCGGTCCCACCGACCTGGAGTGGAACCTGGACGCCTACGCCCGGCGGGCCGAGGCCTTCGGCGCCCGGGTGCTCACCGTCAACGGGCACGACCTGGCCGAGATCGACGAGGCGATGGCCGCCGCGACCGACCTCACCGGCAGCCAGCCCACGGTGATCCTGGCCCGGACCATCAAGGGCCGCGGGTTCCCCGAGGTGGAGAACAAGAACGGCTGGCACGGCCGGCCGTTCCCGCCCGACATGGCCGCCCGGGCCATCGCCGAGCTGGGCGGCGAGCGTGACCTGGTGGTCCGCGGCCCGCGGCCGGACCCGGCCGCGGCGGTCGCCCCGCCCGCCCCGGCCGCGACGCCGGACGGCGCCCCGGCCGCCGCCCCCGAGTACGCCCTGGGCGACAAGGTCGCCACCCGCAAGGCCTACGGCGACGCCCTGCTTGCCCTGGGCGCCGCGCGGCCCGAGGTGGTGGCGCTGGACGGCGAGGTCAGCAACTCCACCCACGCCGACGAGTTCGCCCGCGCCTACCCGGGCCGCTATTTCGAGATGTTCATCGCCGAGCAGCAGATGGTCGCGGCGGCGGTCGGGCTCAGCGTGCGCCACTACGTGCCGTTCGCGTCCACCTTCGCCGCCTTCTTCACCCGCGCCTACGACTTCATCCGGATGGCCGCCATCTCCCAGGCCGACATCCGGCTGTCCGGCTCGCACGCGGGCGTGGAGATCGGCGCCGACGGGCCGTCCCAGATGGCCCTGGAGGACCTGGCCATGATGCGCGCCGTGCCGGGCGCCACGGTGCTGTACCCCAGCGACGCGACCAGCACCGCGGCCCTGGTCCGGGCCATGGCCGACCGGCCGGGCATCAGCTACCTGCGCACCACCCGAGGCGCGTACCCGACCCTCTACGAGACTGGCGAGAGCTTCCCGGTCGGCGGCTCCAAGGTGCTGCGGTCGGGCGACGACGACGCCGTGGCGCTGATCGGCGCCGGGGTCACCCTGCACGCCTGCCTGGCCGCCGCCGACCAGCTGGCCGCCGAGGGGATCAGCGCCCGGGTCATCGACCTGTACTCGGTCAAGCCGGCGGACACCGAGACGCTGCTGGCCGCCGTGGCCGCGACTGGCGGCCGGCTGGTCGTGGCCGAGGATCACCACCCGGAAGGCGGGCTGGGCGCCGCGGTGACCGACGCGCTGCTGGCCGCCGGCCCGCAGACGCTGCGGGTGGCCCACCTGGCCGTGCGCGAGCTGCCCGGCTCCGGCACCGGCGCCGAGCTGCTGGCCGCGGCCGGGATCGACGCCCCGCACATCGCGGCCGCCGCGCGGGACCTGCTGGCCTGACCGTTTCGCGCAGCGCCGAACGCCTTGCTCCGCGGCGGTCCCCGCCGGCAGGCTGGTGACCGTGCCCGATGCTGCCGTGCCCGATGCTGCCGTGCCCCATACCGCCGTGCCCCATACCGCCGAGCCTCAGATCAGCGTCAGCGTCCAGGCCGAGCCCGGTGACCTGGAGTCGTGGCTGGCGCTGGCCCGGCGGCTGGAGGCGGCGGGCTTCGCCGCGCTGCTGATGGGCGACCACCCCGGCAGCGGGGCCTCGCCGTGGCCCGCCCTGGGCTGCGCCGCGGCCGTCACCCGCACCCTGCGCCTGGGCACCTGCGTGGTGCAGGCGGGCGTCCGCGAGCCGATGCACGTGGCCGCCGACGCCGCCACCCTGAACTTGCTCGCGCCGGGCCGGGTCATCCTCGGCATCGGCGCCGGGCACACGCCGCGCGAGTGGGCCGACATCGGCCGCGAGCGGCCCTCGCCGCCCGAGCGGGCCGGGCGGCTGGCCGAGTTCGCCGAGGCGGTGGCCGGGCTGCTGGCCGGGGAGAGCGTCACCCTGGACGGGCCGTACCTCGCGGTGCGCGACGCCCGGCTGGACGGCGTCCTGGCCGGCGCCGCCCCGGTCCGCCTGGTCATCGGCGGCGGGCACCCGCGGCTGCTGCGCGCCGCCGCCCGCCGGGCCGACGTCGTCGGCCTGGCCGGCCTGGGCAAGACCCTGCCCGACGGGCATCAGCACGGGGTCCGGTGGTCCGCCGCCGACCTGCGCGGCCAGCTCGGCCTGATCCGGGCCGAGGCGAGCCGGGCCGGCCGCGGCGTCCCCGCCGTGGAGGCGCTGGTGCAGGTGGTCAGGGTTACCGACGACCGCGACGCCGCGCTGGCCGAGGTCGGCGCCGAGATCCCCAGCGCGTCCGCCGAGGACCTGGACCGGACGCCGTTCCTGCTCATCGGCAGCCTCGGGCAGCTGGCCGCCCAGCTCCGCAGGCAGGCCGGGGAGCTGGGCATCACCAGCTACGTGGTGCGCGAGCCCGCCGTCCCGGACCTGGAGCGCGTGCTGGCCCGGCTGGGCGGCTGAGCCCTGCCCGTCCGTCGCGCGACCGTCATTGACAGGCCGGATTGCCCGCCTGGGCAGCAGAGAATTTTCCGGTGGCGGTGAAGCGGCCCAGGAGGCTCGGCTCGGGGCCCCGTGCGGCCGGCAGGCGGAGATACAGCCAGTAGTAATCGCTCAGGGAGACCGGCAATGCATGGCCGGTCAGGTCTCCCTGGCCGCCCGCCCCAGTGACACCGGTGGCCCAGGTCTGGTAACCAGGCGAGCTGCCCTCGCAGTCAAACCCGATGAGCTCGTACCTGGTGTGCGGCCTGGCGCCGCTGATCTGGGCGGACGGCATGATCTGCGCCTGCCGCCCCGAAGTCCGGGCCGAAAAGACAGTTACCTCGCCGTTGAGCGCCCCGGACGAGGGCAGCGCGACTGTCCCGCTGGACAGGGTCAGCGGCCCGGTTGCGGGCGCTGCGGTGGCGGTGACCGGGCGCGCCTGGCGGTGGCGCAGGGCCGCGGCCTCCCCCCGGTAGTGGACAGCGACCGTGATCGCCCCGGCCAGCGCGGCTGCCAGCAGCACTATTGCCGTCAGTGCTGCAGCCGGGCCGGAGATGCTCCGCGGATCCGCGGAGATCACGTCGTCTGACTGCCCGGGGTTCACGCAGCAATTATAGAGACTGGCGAAATGCCGAGGTCAAGAAGCGCTTCCGGGGGGCCAGCGATCAGGCGAGGGCGAGCGGGGCGGCGTAACCGGTCAGGATGACCGAGGCCAGGGCCAGCAGCAGGATCACGCCCGCCAGGGCCGCCCCGTAGCGGATCAGGCGGGCCCGGCCGGGCGGGTCCAGC
>JBOHCO010001629.1:0-1885 GCA_050698895.1 Streptosporangiaceae bacterium | reverse complement strand
ACGTTCGCCGACAATGACGCCAGCACCATCCGCGGCGGCGGCGCTATCGCCGACCTGAATTCCTCCACCACCACGGTGACCGGCACCACGTTCTTCGGCAACGAGGGCGGTAATGGCGGCGCGATCTACAACTACAGCGGGATCCTGACGTTCCCCACCTCGACGGCCCAGTCGACCTTCCGGGACAACGAGGCCGACGGCGGCGGGATCTTCGGCAACGGCGGCGCCATCGCCAATCGCAGCGGCCAGGCCAACGTGGACAACGGCAACTTCGTCGGCAACTCCGCGAATAACAACGGCGGCGCGCTCTACAACGTGGGCGGCACCAGCACGATCTCCAACAGCGGGTTCTCCGGAAACCAGGCCCACAACGGCGGCGCGGTCTACACCAGCACCAGCCTGAACCTGGTCGGTGACAACATCAGCGGCAACGTGGCCAGCCTGCGCGGCGGCGGCATCTATGTCCGCAACGGGCACACCACGCTCAGCCAGAACACCCTGGTCGTGGGCAACTTCGCCGTCACCGGCGGCGGCATCTACCGCCAGAGCGGGACGGTGAGCTTCACCACCGGCGCCGCGATCGGGATCAACTTCCCGAACAACTGCACGGGCCTGATCTGCATCTAGCAGTCAGGCCGGAAACGCTGGCCCCCCTGGCGACGCCGCCAGGGGGGCCTACACGCGGGCCAGCGCGTTTAACCTGCACGAAACATGCAGCGGGCAGACTATGCCGGTGGACAGGCAGGAAGAGTTCGTGCTCCGGACGCTCGAGGAGCGGGATATCCGCTTCGTGCGGCTGTGGTTTACCGACGTGCTCGGGTACCTCAAGTCGGTGGCGGTGGCGCCCGCGGAGCTGGAGGGCGCGTTCGCCGAGGGCATCGGGTTCGACGGCTCGGCCATCGAGGGGTTCGCCCGGGTCTACGAGGCGGACATGATCGCCCAGCCCGACCCGGCGACCTTCCAGCTGATGCCCGCGGGCGGGGAGTCGGCGGGCACCGGCCGGATGTTCTGCGACATCCTCACCCCCGACGGGTCGCCGTGCTTCGCCGACCCGCGGTACGTGCTCAAGCGCGCCCTGGCCCGCGCGGCCCGGCTCGGCTTCACCTTCTACACCCACCCCGAGATCGAGTTCTTCCTGCTCCGGGAGCGTCCCGAGCCGGGGCGCAAGCCGCAGCCCATCGACACCGGCGGCTACTTCGACCACACCCCGCACGGCATCGCGCACGACTTCCGCCGCGAGGCGATCACCATGCTCGAGGGGCTGGGCATCTCGGTCGAGTTCAGCCACCACGAGGGCGCCCCCGGCCAGCAGGAGATCGACCTGCGCTACGCCGACGCGCTGACCACCGCCGACAACATCATGACGTTCCGGCTGGCCATGAAGGAGGTCGCGCTCCAGCAGGGGGTGTACGCCTCGTTCATGCCCAAGCCGTTCAGCGAGTACCCGGGCTCGGGCATGCACACCCATATGTCCCTGTTCGAGGGGGACCGCAACGTCTTCCACGAGCCGGGCGCGGAGTTCCAGCTGTCCAAGGTGGGCCGGTCGTTCATCGCGGGCGTGCTCCGGCACGCGGCCGAGCTCACCGCGGTGTGCAACCAGTGGGTGAACTCCTACAAGCGGCTGTGGGGCGGTACCGAGCGGATCGCCGGGGCGGGCGGCGAGGCCCCGGCCTACATCTGCTGGGGCCACAACAACCGCTCGGCGCTGATCCGGGTGCCGATGTACAAGCCCCAGAAGGGCAACGCGACCCGGATCGAGTTCCGGTCCATCGACCCGGCCTGCAACCCTTACCTGGCCTTCGCGGTCATCCTGAGCGCCGGCCTGAAGGGCATCGAGGAGGACTACGAGCTGCCGCCCGGCGCCGAGGACGACGTCTGGGCGCTG
>JBOHCO010001628.1:0-6133 GCA_050698895.1 Streptosporangiaceae bacterium | reverse complement strand
ACGCCGACTCGGACCCGGACGCCGACTCGGACCCGGACGCCGACTCAGACCCGGACTCAGCCTCAGCCGAGTGAGGCGGCTCGGGGCGCTCGGGCCACGGCTCGTCCGGCCGCGTCAGCAGGTTGCGCAGGCCCGAGATCGACAGGCCCCCGCGGCGCTCACGCCGTCCGCGCCGGTTCACGGGCTGCCTCCGGTCGACTTCGGCGGCTGGCAGCCGCTGGCCGGGCCGTGGCCGCCCGTGTAGGACTTGGGGATCAGGCCGCAGACGTACACGTCGAACCAGCGCCCGTTGCCCAGCGCGTTGCCCAGCAGCCGGTAATACGGTCCGGTCAGCGACAGCGCCTCGTCCAGGTTGGCCTGATTGGCCTCCAGGACCGCCGTGACCTGGCTGAGCGCCCGCAGCGCCGGGCCCAGCGTGGCGCTGTCGTCGGACACCAGGCCGGACAGCTGCACCGACAGCTGCTGCGACCCGATGAGCAGGTCGTGCACCGCCTGCTGGCGGTCCCGCAGCTCGGTCAGCAGCAGGTTCCCGTCCGACAGCAGCGTCTTGAACCGGCTGTCCTGGCTGGACAGCTGGCCGGTGACCTTGTTGGTGCCGGCCAGCAGGCTGGTGATCTGCGCGTCCCGCGAGGCGATGGACCGCGACAGCGCGGCCAGGCCGCGGATGGCCGTGTGCACGTACGGCGGCGAGTTGCGGAACGTGACCGCGATCGTCTCCAGGCTCTGGGCCAGCTCCTTGGTGTTGATCTGGTTGATGTCCTGGCCGACGCTGCCGAACGCCTGGGTCACGTCGTAGGGCGAGGTGGTGCGCGTGGCCGGGATGGTCTGGCCCGGGTTCTGGGCCGCCCGCCCCCGCGGGTCCAGGGCCAGGTACTTGTCGCCCAGCACGGTCTGGATGTCGATGCCGGCCGTGCTCGCGTCGCCCACCCACGCGTTCTTGACCTTGAACGACACCAGCACCCGGTCGCCCGCCAGCGACACGCCGGTCACCCGGCCGACGGTGACGCCGGCGATCCGGACCGGGTTGCCCGGCTGGAGGCCCGCGGCCTCGGTGAAGTAGGCCGAGTAGGCGGTGCCGCCGCCGATCAGCGGCAGGTCGCTGTTGAAGAACACGGCCAGCGCGATGAGCCCCATGACAGCCAGCCCGGCCAGCCCGACGGCGACCGGGTTGCGCTCGGTTATCGGCTTCATGCCTGGCACCTCGCCGCGGTGATCGGGACGCCCTTGGGCGTCCGTCCGTGCAAGGCGCTGTGCACGCCGGTCACCGAGGCGTCGCACAGGTAGAAGTTCAGCCACGACCCGTACGAGCCCAGCCGGGCGATGTCCTCCATCTTGACCGGCAGGTTCTGCAGGAAGGTCTGCACTGCCGGGCTGTTGTTGGCCAGGTTGGTGGCCAGCTGGCCGAGCGAGACGATGTCCTGGCGCAGCGGGGCCCGGCCGACCTGGAGCAGCCCGGCCGTGGCGCTGGTCAGGCTGCCCAGGGCCGAGATGGCCTCGCCGATGGGCTGGCGGTCGGCGGCCAGCCCGGAGACCAGCTGCTGGAGCGTGGTCACCGTCTGGGCCAGGGCGTTGCCGCGTGAGTTGATGGTCGTGACCACCGCGTTGAGGTTGTCGATCACCTCGTCGATGACCTGGTCCTTGCGGGCCAGCGCGCTGGTCAGCGAGGCGATGTTGGACAGCAGGCTGTCCATGGTGGTGCCCTCGCCCTGGAGCAGCTGGATGATCTCGCTGGACAGCTTGTTTACGTCGCCGGGGGACAGGGCCTGGAACAGCGGCTGGAACCCGTCGAACAGCTCGGTGAGGTTCAGCGCCGGGGTGGTCCGGGCCAGCGGGATCGTCCCGCCCGCCGGCAGCATCCGGCCCACCGGGCCCGCGCCCTGGGCCAGGTCCATGTACCGCTGCCCGGCCAGGTTGCGGTAGAACAGCTGCGCCGTGACCGAGGCGGGCAGCGACCGGCCCGGCTGCACCGAGAAGCCGACCACCGCCAGGTCGCGGCCGTACACGCTGATCGAGGTCACCTGGCCCACCCGGACGCCGGCGATGTCCACGTCGTCGCCCACGATCAGCCCGGTGACGTCGGTGAACACCGCGCGGTAGCCGACCGTGCCGGTGACCCCGGAGTTGGTGATGCTGATCGCCAGCAGGGCCGTGGCCAGCGCCGTCACCGCGATGAAGATGACCGACTTGACCAGCGGCCGGGCGATGCTGGCCCGGCGCGGCGGCGGCCCGGCCGGGCGGCCCGGCGGGCGCCCCGTCTGGGTGCCGCTGGTCATCGCAGCGTCACCTCCGCGCCCCGGTACAGCGGCCCGACCAGCAGGCTGCTCCAGTCCGGCAGGGATCGCGGCGCCTGCCGCAACGTCAGCCCGGCCAGCTCGTTGACCAGCTCGTTCTCCTGCGGCGAGTTGGCCAGTCCCAGCCCCGATTCGCTGGCCGGGCCCACGAGCGAGCTCGTCGTCCGGGCCTTGTGACCAGCGGCGGCGCCCCGGACCGTGGCCGCTCCCGCGCCGTCGTTGAGCGAGACGCCACGGAATGGGATCGAGTAACAATGAGGTCCGAGGTTGTCCCCGTAGCGCGGGGCGTTGCGGGTCGTGTAGCGACCCAGGGAGTGCTCGACGTTGACGTGGATGTGCAGGCCGGGCTGGTCCGTCCCGGCGCCCAGCACCCGGTTCACGTTCGGCTCGAACGCCACCAGGTCCTGCAGCGTGCACGGGAACTCGGGCGCGTACCGGCCCAGCAGCTGGAGGGTGGCCGTGCTCACCTGCGACAGCGAGATGATGTTGCGGGAGTTGCCGTCCAGGAAGGCCCGCAGGTCGCGGGACGCCGTGGTGACGGTCGAGAACAGCGCGGCCAGGTTGGCCCGCTGCTGGTAGACCGTCTTGCTGACGACCGAGAAGTCGGTCAGCGCCCGCAGGATGTCCGGGGTGGCCTGGGTGTAGGTCTTGGTCACCTGGACCAGCTCGGCGATGTCGGTGTCCAGGGCGGGCAGGTGCGGGCGCAGCCCGCGCAGGTAGGAGTTGAGCTGGACCAGCGTCTGGCCGAGCTTGGTGCCCCGCCCCTTCAGGCCCTGCGCGATGGCGGTCAGCGTGAGCGACAGCTGCTGCGGCTGCACCGCGGTCAGCAGCGGCAGCAGGTTGTTGAGCACCTGCTCGATCTCGATGGCGTCCGCCGACCGGTCCTGGCTGATCACGCTGCCGGTGACCAGCCGGGCGGTCACCGGCCGGGCCGGCAGCATGAGGTCCACGTAGCGGGCCCCGAACAGCGTGGTCGGCAGCATCTGCGCGGTCACGTTGGCGGGCAGCAGGTGCACCATGCCGGGCTCGATGGCCAGCTCCAGCCGGGCACCCCGGCCGTTGGCGGTGATCTGCCGGACCTCGCCGACCTGGACCCCGCGCACCATGACCTGGGCGCCGATGTTCATCTCGTTGCCGGCGCTGGTGGTGTACAGGGCGACCATGGACACCGGGGTGAACTGCTTGTTGTAGATGGCCAGGGACAGCCAGATCAGCAGCGCGAACGTGGCCAGGAACACGATGCCGATGAGCCGGCGCCGTGTCTTGAGCCAGCCGGCTGAGACCGTCATCCGGTCACCCGCACCGTCGTGGTCGCACCCCAGATGGCCAGGCTCATGAAGAAGTCGATGACGTTGATCAGCACGATCGCGGTGCGCACGGCCCGGCCGACCGCGACGCCGACCCCGGCCGGGCCGCCGGTGGCCCGGTAGCCGTAATAGCAGTGCACCAGGATGACCACCACGGCGAAGATGAGCACCTTGACGAACGACCACAGCACGTCGACCGGCGGCAGGAACAGCGCGAAGTAGTGGTCGTAGGTGCCGGGCGACTGGCCGTTGAAGAACACGGTCACGAACCGGGCGGCGACGTAGGAGCTGAGCAGGCCGATGGCGTACAGCGGGATGATCGCGACCGCGCCGGCCACGATCCGGGTGGTGACCAGGTAGGGCAGGCTGGGCACGCCCATGCCCTCCAGGGCGTCGACCTCCTCGTTGATCCGCATCGAGCCGAGCTGGGCGGTGAACCCGGCGCCGACGGTGGCCGACAGGGCCAGCCCGGCCACCAGCGGGGCGATCTCCCTGGTGTTGAAGTACGCGGACACGAAGCCGGTGAACGCCGAGGCGCCGATCTGGTTCAGCGCGGCGTAGCCCTGGAGGCCGACCACGGTGCCGGTAAACAGGGTCATGCCGATCATCACGCCGACGGTGCCGCCGATCAGCCCGAGCGCCCCGCTGCCGAAGCTGACCTCGGCCAGCAGCCGCAGCACCTCGCGGGAGTAGCGGCGGACCGCCCGCGGCGTCCAGGCCACCGCGCTGACGTAGAACATGAGCTGGTCACCGAGCATGTCCAGCCAGCCGAGCGAGCGGTCCAGGCGGGCGCCGGCCCGCCGCCACCTCGGCGCGGCATCCTCGTCATGATCGTCCGGGCCGGTGCTGCCGGGCCCCGTGCCGCCCGAGACTGTCTCGATGCCCATCAGGAGCCTTTCGCCGGGACGATCTGGAGGTAAATCGCGGTGATCACCAGGTTCACGAAGAACAGCAGCAGGAACGCGATGACCACCGACTGGTTGACCGCGTCGCCGACGCCCTTGGGGCCGGGACGGGGGTTCAGGCCCCGGTGCGCGGCCACGATGGCCGCGATGAACCCGAAGATCAGCGCCTTGAGCTCGCTGACGTACAGGTCGGGCAGCTGGGCCAGCGCCGAGAAGCTGGACAGGTAGGCGCCCGGCGTGCCGTGCTGCACGATCACGTTGAAGAAGTAGCCGCCGAGCACGCCGACCACCGAGACCAGGCCGTTGAGCAGCACCGCGACGCCCATGGCGGCCAGCACCCGGGGGACGATCAGGCGCTGGATGGGCGACACGCCCATGACCTCCATGGCCTGCATCTCCTCGCGGATGGTGCGGGCGCCGATGTCGGCGCAGATGGCCGAGCCGCCCGCGCCGGCGATGAGCAGGGCGACGATCAGCGGGCTGGCCTGCTGGACCACGGCCAGCACGCTGGCCCCGCCGGTGAACGACTCCGCGCCGAGCTGCTGGGCCAGCGAGCCGACCTGGAGGGCGATGACCGCGCCGAACGGGATGGACACCAGCGCCGAGGGCAGGATGGTCACGCTGGCGATGAACCAGAACTGCTCGATCAGCTCGCGAACCTGGAACGGGCGGCGGAAGGTCAGCCGCACCACGCTGGCCGCCAGCCCGAACAGCAGCCCGGTCTGGCGCAGCGCGCCCAGGCCCGGCCTGGCCGGCTGGTCGCCGCTCGTCACGAGCCCGCCTGCCGCTCGCCGTTGGCCTGCGTCTCGCCGTTGGCCTGCGTCTCGCCGTTGGCCTGGGCATAGCGGGCGCGCTCGGCCGGCGTCAGGCTGTCCAGGATGGCCCGCTGGGCGGGCTCGGACAGGGTGGGCAGCATGCCCATCACCCGGTCCCGGCGCCGCTGGACGGCCTGCCGGACCGGCATGCCCGGGCTGGGCTCGAGCTGAGCGGCCAGCGGCGGCAGGGTCACGACGGCGGAGTCCTGGGCCTGCTCCGCCGCGACCAGCGCCTGGTCCTTCTCCTCGGACATGCCGATCGGCCCGGCCCGGCGGCCGTTCACGAACTGGGTGATGACCGGGTTATCGCTGGTCAGCAGCGCCTCACGGGGCCCGAAGGTGATCAGTCCGCCGCGGAACAGCATGCCGATGTTGTCGGGCACGGTGCGGGCGATCTGGATGTCGTGCGTGACGATCAGCATCGTCGCGTCGATTTCCGCGTTCAGGTCGATGAGCAGCTGGGACAGGTAGGCGGTCCGGACCGGGTCCAGGCCGGAGTCGGGCTCGTCGCACAGGATGATCTGCGGGTCGAGGACCAGCGCCCGAGCCAGCCCGGCCCGCTTTCGCATGCCGCCGGAGATCTCGCCGGGCACCTTGCGCTCGTCGCCGCCCAGGCCGACCATCTCCATCTTCTCCAGCACGATGGAGCGGATCTCGGCCTCGGTCTTGCGGGTGTGCTCGCGCAGCGGGAAGGCGATGTTGTCGTACAGGTTCAGCGACCCGAACAGCGCGCCGTCCTGGAACATCACCCCGAACAGCTTGCGCACCTCGTAGAGGCGGCGCTCGGAGCAGGCGACGATGTCCACGCCGTCGAT
>JBOHCO010001627.1:0-4095 GCA_050698895.1 Streptosporangiaceae bacterium | reverse complement strand
GGGGCCCGCACAGCTGATGCAGGCCGGAGAACGCCAGCTCCATCTCGGACTGAACGCCGGCGGCACGGGCCACCTGGGCGCCTCGAGCGTGCCCGGCCAGGTACTCCAGCAGGGCCGTCTTGCCGATGCCCGCCTCGCCGTGCAGCACCAGGGCCCGGCTCTCCCCCTGGCTGATCGCCTCGGCCAGCTGGTCCAGCACGCCACGCTCGGCGCGGCGGCCAGCCAGCCTGGTCGCGCGCTGCGACGTCGGCGGATCTCCCGGCGCCCGCATGCCGCCACGGTAGCCCGGATGCCCGCCGACTACCCGTCCGGGCTAACCACTGGGGGATTCGTTCGCGACCCCGCGGGCCGCAGGCTGAAACCCGAGCCACTGACCAGAAAGGGACGTCATCATGACCGGGCCATTGCAGCGCGAGAAGGTGCTGGTAGTCGGGCGGGGCGGCGGGCTGGCCCGCGCGATCGTCCTGGCCGCCAGGGACGCCGGAGCGAGTGTCATCGCGGCTGGCCGGCACCAGGAAGCCCTGGATGCCGCCTACGCCGGCGAGCCGGCCATCAGCACCGAGGTCGTCGACCTGACCGACGAGGGCTCCATCGCCGCCCTGGGCGAGCGGCTGGGCACGGTGGACCACGTGGTCTCCACCGCCTCCGCGCGGGCTCGCGGGCCCGTGTCCGACCTGGACCGGGACGCCGTCCGGCGGTCCTTCGACACCAAGGTGATCGGCCCGCTCATGCTGGCCAAGCACCTGGCCCCCCGGATGAAGGAGGGCGGCTCGTTCGTGATCTTCTCCGGCGCCGCCGCGGCCAAGATCACCGTCGGCACCCTCGCCGTGGCCATCACCAACGCCGCCGCCGACACCCTGGCCCGCTCGCTGGCCCTGGAGCTGGCCCCGATCCGGGTCAACGCCATCTCCCCCGGCGTCATCGACACCAGCGCCTGGGACGGCCTGGGCGCCCAGGGCAGGGCCGACTACTTCGCCGACATGGCGGCCCGCAACCCGGCCCGGCGCATCGGCACCGCGCACGACATCGCGAACGGCGTGCTGTTCGCCTTGACCAGCACCTTCCTCACCGGCCAGACGGTGCACATCGACGGCGGCGAGCCGCTCACCTGACATGACCGCGATCATTAGCGAGTCTGTGCCCGCCCGCGGGGAGATCGCCTGCGGACGTCCGCGGGAGCGCCGGGCGATCCGTGACCTGCTGGGCCGGGCTCAGCGGGGCGCGGGCGGCGTCGTGCTGCTGGACGGCGAGCCGGGAATCGGCAAGTCGCGGTTGCTGCGCGAGGCCGTCGACGAGGCCGCGGAGCACGGCTTTTCCCTGATCGCCGGGGCCGCGGAGCGGCTGGGCCGGGCCATACCGCTGGTCGCGCTGGGCGCGGCGCAGGATGAGCCGATGGCCGGGCTCGGCGCCGCTCCCGATCCCGATCAGCCGGATGCGACCGCCTGGTGGATCACCCAGATCCGGGCGCGGCTCCAACGGCGAGCCGCGAGTGCCCCGGTCCTGGTCAGCCTGGACGACCTGCACTGGGCCAGCCCGGCGACGCTGGCCGCGGTGCGGGCGCTGCCGCGGGACCTGAGCCGGCACCCCGTCGCGTGGCTCCTCGCGCGGTCCAGCACGCCGCAGGCAGACGCGGACTGCCTGTTCAGCCTGCTGGAGCAGGACGGTGCCGCCCGGATCACCCTGGCCCCGCTGGATCAGGACGCGGTGACGGCCATGCTCACCGACGCGTTCGGCGCTCCGCCCGGCCCGGCCCTGGCTGACCTGGCCCGCGGCGCCGCCGGCAACCCCGCGCTGCTGGCCGAGCTGATCGGCGGCCTGCGCGACGACCAGGCCGTGCGGGTCAGCGGCGCGCGCGCCGGGCTGGCGTCGGCCCGGCTGCCGCACGGTGTTCATCGTCTCGCCCAGCGCCGGCTCGACGGTCTCAGCAAGCCGGCGCGGCACCTGCTGGTCACCGCGGCCGTGCTGGGCCCGCAGTTCCGGCTCGAGGACGCGGCCGAGATGCTCGGCGAGACCCCGGCCGCGCTGCTGCCCGCGGTGCAGGAGGCGATGGACGCCGCGATCGTGGCCGCCGCGGACAGCGCCTTCGCCTTCCGCCACGAGTTGCTGCGCCGGGCCATCGGGGAGACGATCCCGCGGCCGGCGCGCAACGCCCTGCACCGCCAGTACGGAGAGATCCTGCTGGCCAGGGGCGGGTCGGCGGAACGAGCCGCCGTTCACCTGCTCCAGGCCGCGCATCCCGCCGACCGCGGGTCGCTGACCGGACTCGACCAGGCGGCCGCGCGGACGCGGCCACTCGGCGCCGCAGGTCGCAGCCGGCCTGGCCGTGCGGGCGCTGCAGCTGACCGCCCCGGCCGACCCGGCTGCGCGGTCGCGCGGCGTGGCCGCCGCCGAGGCCCTGACGGCCGCCGGACGGCTGGACCAGGCCGCGCGGCTCGCGGGCGACCTCCTGGCCCGGCCGCTGCCGCCGGAGGACGAGGGCCGGCTGCGGTGCGCCCTGGCCTCAGTCCTGTCGGCCCGGGGCCAGGCCAGCGATGCCGCCGCACAGGCCAAGCTGGCGGCCGACCAGCCCGGACTGCGCGGCGACCTGCGGGACCAGGTCCTCACCGCGCGGCTGCAGGCCCTCGCCGGGCTGCGCGACAAGCTCGCCGGGCCGCTGGCCGACCGCGTCCTGGCCGCCCCTGGCCAGCACGACGGCCGCGTCGTCGCGGCGGCGCTGGCCGCCCGCGCGGTCCTGGCCTGGGACCGCGGCCAGCCCGGCGCGGCGCTCGGCCTGCTGCGCGACGCGGCCCGGCCGGGCAGCGGCAGCTCCCCCGATGCCCGCCAGGTCCAGCCGCTGCTCCTGCTGGCTGCCGCCCTGGTCGACCTGCGCCAGCTCGGCGAGGCCGATGACATCCTCAGCGCCGCCGACCACCCGGCGCTGCACGGCATCCCCGCCCGGGCGGGACTGTCAATCGTGCGGGCCCGCGCGGACCTGGCCGCCGGCCGGCTGGCCAGCGCCGCCGGAGAAGCACTGGGGGCTCTGGCCATCGCCAGGGACCTCGGCGCTGACGGCTACGCCGCCACCGCGAGCCGGGTGCTGAGCATGATCGAGCTGCGCCGCGGTGACATCGCGGCGGCGGCCGAGCACCTCGCCGGCTATCCCGCCGCGGACCCGCAGTTCGCGGACCTCTACGCGCGGCCCGAGAGCACCCTGGCCGAGGCTCAGGTCAGCGCGGCGCGCGATGGCCCGGCGGCCGCCCTCCGCCGCCTCCGCCAGCTCGGCGCCGATCTCCAGGCCCGGCCCGGGCTCCTGCTCGGAGACCCCGCGGCCGCCGCCTGGCTGGCTCGGGCCGCCCTGGCCGCCGGCGACAGCGAGCTCGCCGCCTGCACCGCCCGTACCGCCCGCGCGCTGGCGGATGCCCACCCCCAGTTCCCGGGCCTGGCCGCGGCCGCCGCGCACAGCCACGGCCTGGCCGCCCGCGACCCGGCCGGACTGGCGCAGGCCGCCGCGCAGCATCCCGATCCGTGGGCCAGGGCCTCCGCGGCGGAAGACCTGGGCGTCAGGCACGGGCAGCAAGGCGACCAGGAGCAGGCCATCAGCCACCTGAAGGATGCCCTCGGCGGCTACAGCCGGGCCGGGGCCGACCGCGACCAGGCCCGCGTCCGGCGGCGGCTGCGCCAGCTCGGCATCCGCCGACGCCACTGGAGCACGTCCTCGGCCCGGCCAGTCACCGGCTGGGACAGCCTCACCGACACGGAGCAGGCCGTCGCCGGGCTGGTTGCTGAGGGGCTGAACAACAGCCAGGTCGCGGCCCGGATGTACATCAGCACCCACACCGTTGCCCACCATCTGCGCCAGTCCTTCCGCAAGCTCGCCATCGCCTCCCGCGTCGAGCTGACCCGGATCGTCCTGGAGCAGGCGGCCGGCAGCTCATAGCCCGCACCACCCGTATCCTGAGGCCACTTTGGTGCGGCGGCGGGCGGGGCGTGATGACTAGTGAGCCTGGCCTTATTGGCCTGCTTTACGGCGCTGACTGGGAGCGCCTATCCCTGTTCGCCGAGATCAGCGACGGGTCATCGGTGCTGGTCGCGCCAGGGAAGCGTTACTGGTACCGC
>JBOHCO010001626.1:0-1947 GCA_050698895.1 Streptosporangiaceae bacterium | reverse complement strand
GCTCATCGGGAAGCCGAAGGACAGCACGACGGCGCTGACGTTGGTGTGGGCCTGGAGCAGCGGGAGCTCGGCCGAGCCGACGAACACCGCGCCGGCCCAGTAGGACGGTCCGGTGGTTGTCTTGGTGCTGTTCGGCGCGACGGCCGCGGGGTCCACGGCCCAGAACGCCGAGCCGGGCCGGGCCGGGCGGAAGATCCCGGTCACCTGCAGCGTGAGATTCGGCTCGATGCTGACCAGGGAGCCGACCTTCAGGCCGAGCCGGCTGGCCGTGCCGGTGGTGACGGCGACCTGGAAGAACGCCTTGCCGTCCTTGACGTGACTGGCGGTGGGCAGCCGCCCGGTGAGGTGCCCGGCGTAGTGCGCGAGCGCATCCCGGTAGAGCAGCTCGAGCTGCGGCGGCGTGCCGGCCACGTAGCCGCGGCGGGCGCCCGCGGTCACCGGGCTGTAGGCGGTGGTCAGGCCGGACCAGTCCGACTGGCGGGCGGCCAGCGGCAGGGCGGCCCTGGTCAGGCTGGTGTTCAGCTCGGAGCGCAGCGCCGCCAGGTCGGAGCCCTGGACCGGGTTGCCCTGGGTGCCGGCCTGGTCGAAGTCCAGGGTGCCGAGCACCGTCTTGTCGACCGGCGCGAGCCGGGCCAGCCCGGCCCGCAGCGCGCGGGTGGGCACGGTCTGGCTGGCCCGGGCGCCCGCCACCGCGACGAACACGCTGATCGCCACGAGCAGGGCCAGGCTGATCCCGGCCGCGGTCCCGGTGCCCGCGATCTCCCGCCAGGCCCGCCTCATGCTGCACTCCCGGTCATGCTTCTGCCGCCCGGAGCTCGGCCGCCGGGTCGGGGCGGCGGGCCAGGGCCACGGCGGCCACCGCCACCGGGGTCACGATGACCACCAGCGCCAGCAGCGCGGCCCAGGCCAGCGGGGTCTGCACCAGCACGGCCGGCACCGGCGCCGCGGCGTCGGGAGTGAGCGTGATGGCCGGGACGATCAGGTGGGCCAGGCCGACCCCGACGCCCAGGCCGGCCAGCGCCGCGGGCGCGGTCAGCATCAGCTCCTCCAGGCACAGCCCGGCCGCCTGGGCCAGGCGGGGGTAGCCCAGCGCGGACAGCAGCGCGCTCTGCGCCCGGCGGGCCCGCACGCTGGCCGCCACCCCGGCCGAGAAGCCCAGGCCGGCCAGCAGCGCCGCCGCGCCGGCGATGGCCAGCCCTTCCAGCAGCGGCGCGGCGGCCAGCGAGTTGTCCAGCAGCGCGGCGGCCAGCCTGGACGCCGCGGTGACCGACGAGCCCGCGGGCAGGCCCGGCGGCACGTCGCCGTGCCGGGTCCGCAGCCACCACTGAGTCACCGGCAGCGGCCCGGCGCCGCTGCTGGCCAGCAGGGCCTGCACCGGGCCCTGGCCGACGACCAGCGCGCTGCCGGGGGCGGTCGGGAACGCGGTGATCACGGCGGCGATCCGGACCGGGACCGTCGTCCCGGCCGCCGGCATGGCCACGATGCTGCCCAGGTGGACGTGGTTGGCCGCGACGAACCGGCGGGTGGCCACGCCGGCCAGGACGGCCGAGCGGGGGCGGGCGGCCACCACCAGCGTGCCGGTGTAGCCGACCGGGTTCTGGAGCGTCGGGCCGGGCACGTAGCCCGCCTGGAAGGTGAGCCGCCGCGCGCCGCCGCCGGCCGGGCGCCAGGAGCTCACGCTGGGCCGCAGGATGGTGGCCGGCCGGTACGGCGCCTGGGCCAGGCCGGGGGCGGACGCCGTGGCCCGCCAGCTGCTCAGCGCCGGGCCGGAGGTGAGCGCGATCCCGGCCGGGCCCAGCGCCAGCCGCGAGATGGTGAGCGTGCTCTTCAGCACGCCGCTGCGCTCCTGGAGCCGGCCGGGCGGAGGCATGCGGTAGCTCAGCGACAGGCCGAGCAGCCGCAGCGGGTAGCTGGCCGAGCTTGCGATCTGGACGGCCAGGACGTGGC
>JBOHCO010001625.1:0-2316 GCA_050698895.1 Streptosporangiaceae bacterium | reverse complement strand
GGCGTGCTGGGCGGCTCGGCCGGGCTGGCCGGGGCGATCGAGAGCTACGCCGCGGGCGAGGTCGACCCGCGGCCGCTGATCGCCGCCACCGTCGGCCTGGACCAGGCCGCGAGCGTGCTGGCCGGCGACCGGGACCCGAACTGGGGGGCTGCGCCCAAAGTCCACGTGGACCCGCACCGGTAGGTCAGGGGCTCGGGACGCTGGTCACCGAGCGCCAGCGGGTGCCGTTCCACAGCGCGGCGAAGTTGTCTGCCCCGGTCGCGCCGACGGCCAGGCAGCGGCTCGCCCCCGGGCAGGACAGGCCGGACAGCGTGCCGGGGGCATTGGGCGGCGTCACGGCCAGCCAGATCGCGCCGTTCCAGACCTGAGCCTGCGGGAACATCACGCCGCCGCGGGTGTACCCGCCCACGCTCATGCACCAGGCCGCGCGCCGGCAGGCCACGCCGCCCAGGCTCGCCGGCGGGCCCGTCCGCACCGGGGCCAGCAACTGCCACGCGGGCCCGTTCCAGGACTCGGCGATCGCCGCCTGGCCACGGGACTCGACCGGGAACCCGCTGCCCGCCGCCAGGCAGCTCCCGGCGGGGACGCAGGACACCGAGTTCAGGCGGGCCAGGTCGCCGGGGCTCGAAGTGGCCTGCTGCGTCCACTTCCTTCCGTTCCAGGACTCGGCCAGCGTCAGCTCGGCCTCGTTGTCGGGCATGTAGTTGCCCACCGCCTGGCAGGAACCGGCCGAGCGGCAGGACACCGAGGTCAGGCCGCCTGACTGCGGCGGGCCGCACGGGCTCGGCGTGCTCAGCACCCGCCAGGTGCTCCCGTTCCACTGCTCGGCCAGCTCGCAGGCGTGGTCCGAGCCCACCGCCATGCACCTGGAGGCGCTGGTGCACGACACCGCGTGCAGGCCGCCGTCCTGGGCGGGCATCTTCAGCCGCCGCCAGGTGCGGCCGTTCCACTGCTCGGCCAGGGGGGTCAGCCCGCTGCTCACCGAGCCGGCCGCGCCCACCGCGATGCACCGCCGGGCGCCGCGGCAGTCGACCCCGGCCAGGCTGCTGCCGCCCGGGCCGGTGCCGGGCGTGGGCAGCACCTGCCAGCCGCGGCCGTTCCAGGCCAGGGCCAGGCTGGTGCCTGCGCCCAGGCGGCTGATGTGGACGGTGCCGACGGCGATGCAGTAGTGCGTGCTGGTGCAGGAGATGCTGCTCAGCTCATCGGACCCGGTCGCCACAGACCTGGTTGCCACAGACCTGGTTGCCACAGACCGGGCCGCTGGGGCCGTCCGGGCCGCCGCAGCGGGCGTGATCGCGCCCGCGAGCACGGCGGCGGCCAGTGCCGCCCCGGTGATCAGTCCTCGGGCCAGCCGCCGTCCACGACGCATAACAGCTCCTCACCGCAGTCTTGAGGGAAGGTCCGTCAGTACATCGTTGATGGGTGTGGTCCGCGTCACATATACGGGCTACACGGGGCTACTGATCTTCCACGATGATGCCGATGCCCTCGGCCAGCACCGGCGCCATGTCGATGAGCTGGGCGGTCGTCACGATCGCCCCGCGCAGCGAGGTCGGGTCCACCGTCAGCCCCAGCTCCGCCCCGCGCAGGTCGACCCGGTCCAGCGTCACCTGGGTCAGCGTCGTCGCGGTCAGCCGGGAGCGGGGGAAGGAGCTGCGGGTGATCCGGGCGGCGCCGAAGTCCACCTCCCGCAGCATGCACCCGTCAAACGTCACGTCGGTCAGGTCGCAGTCGCGGAAGTTGACCGCGTCCATCTTGCACCGGTCGAAGGTGACCCGCCGCAGTGCCGAGCCGAACACCTCCACCCCGGCCATGACCACGCCGGTCAGCGTCACGTCCCGCCAGCCCGTCCGGGCCAGGCTGACGCCCAGCAGCCGGGTGTTGTGCAGCCACACGTCCGAGAGCTGGACCCGGTCCAGCCGGCAGTCCTGCATGGTCACGCCGGTGAAGGCGCACTCCAGGAACGTGCTCCCCGACGCGTCGGCGCCATCCATCTCGGCCTGGTCGAAGTGCGCCCCGTCGTAGGACTCGCCCGTGGCCAGGCGGCCCGCGTGTGGCGCAAGCGCCCGCGCGAACGGCAGATCGGCCAGTTCCTGCCAGGGCATCGTGATCCCGTTCCTCAGGTAGGGCTCGCTGGCGGCGGGCCGGGCCGTCCGGTACGCCCGCCACCGTAGCGGGCCGGTCGGACGGCCCGCTGTCGGTGGCCGGCCGTACCGTGGCCTCATGGACGTACCACCGGCGGCCGGCGGGCCCGCGCTCAGCCCGGAGGACCGCTTCGCCGACCTGGTCGATGAGTTCGTCGGCATCGACGGCGTG
>JBOHCO010001624.1:0-2871 GCA_050698895.1 Streptosporangiaceae bacterium | reverse complement strand
CACCTACACCGAGACCGCCCGCGCGCTGGCCATTCCGGTCGGCACCGTCCGGTCCCGGCTCAACCGTGCCCGGGCCCAGCTGCGTGCCACGCTGGCCGCCGGCCCGACCGAGACCTTCGAGGAGATCCTCGCCAATGAATGACCTCGACCTGATCACCCGACTGCGGCCCGACGAGCGGCTGGCCGACGCCCGCGAGCTCGCCCCCGCCCGCCGCCGCCTCACCGATGCCATCGCCGCCGAGATGAGCCCGGCCCGCGCCCCCGCCGCCCCCACTTCCATTCATCCGAAACAAAAGGTGGTGTCGCCACTCGCCGCCGCCCGCACCGTCCGGCCCGGGCGTCGGCTGGCGCTCGCCGCGGTCGCCCTCACCGCCGCCGCCGCTGGCGTGGCTGCCGTGCTGCTGGCCATCCCCGGCGCCCGCGAACAGGGTGTCGCCCCGCCCTCCGGCGCCTCCGCCCCGGCTCACCACCCCGGTCACTCCGATCACTCGGGTCCCCCCGGTCAGGCCAGCGCCGTCAAGCCCTTCACCGGCCGCCTGACCGCGGCCCGCTTCCTCGACGCCGCGGCCAGGGCCGCCCTGACCCAGCCCGTCTCCCCGCCCCAGCCCGGCCAGTTCGTCTACGCCGAGACCGAAGGCCCCGGCGGCAGCTCCAAGTACCAGATCTGGCAGTCCGCCGACGGCAGCCAGGCCGGCCTGGTCATCAACACCGTGGGGACCATCCCGCTGCCCTCCTGCACCGTGGCCCAGGCTCAGTCCCGCCACTGCGCCACCACCGCCGGCTACCTGCCCGGCCTGCCCGTCCGCCCGAGCGGCGTGCTCGCCTACCTGACCAGGATCGGCCTGGCCGACGCCGCCGACCAGTCCGGCGGCAGCAAGCTGCACAAGCCCATCGCGCACTGGGTGGCCAACGACATCGGCAAGATCCTCGCCGTCATGCTCAGCGACACCTACCTCGAGCCCGCTCAGCGCGCCGCGCTGTACGAGTTCATGGCCCGCACCCCCGGCTTCACCGTCGAAGCGCACGCCACCGACGCCATCGGCCGGTCCGGCGTGGGCATCGGGTGGACCTACCAGGGCATCACCAACGTGATCATCTTCAGCCACCAGGACTATGCCTACCTCGGCGTCCGCACCGTCACCCCCGGCCAGCCCGCCTACAGCGCCGCCCTGGTCAAGTTCGGCATCGTCGCCAGTCTCCCCCCGCACGCCACGGCCAGCCCGATCATCAAGCCCGTGGTCAGCCGCACCCCCAGCCCCGGCCCGAGCCCCCGGGGCTGAACCACCCAGCCCGCCGACGGCCCTAGACTCACGCACGTGAGTCTTTCGATCGGCATCGTCGGCCTGCCCAACGTCGGCAAGTCCACCCTGTTCAACGCGCTGACCAGGGCCAGTGCGCTGGCGTCGAACTACCCGTTCGCCACCATCGAGCCGAATGTCGGCATCGTAGGGATCCCGGACGAGCGCCTGACCGCGCTCGCCGGGCTCTACGATTCGCCGCGCATCGTGCCCGCCACGGTGCGCTTTGTCGATATCGCCGGGCTCGTCCGCGGGGCGTCCCAGGGCCAGGGGCTCGGCAATCAGTTTCTCTCCCATATCCGGGAAACCGACGCGATCTGCCAGGTTGTCCGCGTATTCGACGATCCCGACGTGAGCCACGTCGACGGCGATCTCTCGCCCGAGCGCGACATCGACACCGTGGCCACCGAGCTGATCCTGGCCGATCTCCAGACGCTGGAGAAGGCCGCGCCCCGGCTGGCCAAGGAAGCCAAGTTCGCCAAGGACCCCGACCGGATCCGGGCCGCCGAGGCCGCCGCCAAGGCCCAGGAAGTGCTGGACACCGCCACCACCTTGTTCGCCGGCGCGGCCGCCGCCGGGATTGACCTGGCCGACCTGCGCGACCTTCAGCTGCTGACCGCCAAGCCGTTCCTGTACGTCTTCAACATGGACGAGTCCGAGCTGGCCGACAAGGTGCTCAGGGACCGCCTGGGCGCGCTCGTCGCGCCCGCCCAGTCGATTTTCCTCGACGCCAAGACCGAGGCCGAGCTGGCCGAACTGTCCGAGGAGGACGCCGCCGAGATGCTGGCCGGCCTGGGCCTGGGCGAGCCCGGCCTGGCCCAGCTGGCCCGGGCCGGGTTCACCGCGCTCGGCCTGTCCACATACCTCACCGCCGGGCCCAAGGAGGCCAGGGCCTGGACCATCCCGGCGGGCGCGACGGCGCCCGAGGCGGCCGGCGTGATCCACACCGACTTCCAGCGCGGCTTCGTCAAGGCCGAGATCGTGTCCTACGAGGACCTGATGGCCGCGGGGTCGATCACGGCGGCCCGGTCGGCAGGCAAGGCCCGCATCGAGGGCAAGGACTACATCATGCGCGACGGCGACGTCGTCGAGTTTAGATTTAATGTGTAGCCGTCGAGGGAAAGTGGCTCGGCCAGGCTGAGCGGGAAGGCCGCTGGTGGCCTGAGATGATCCTTTCGTGACTCATGAAGACCTTGCCCGCCGGATTCGCGATTGCTGTCGGCTGACCGGCAGTTTTGTCCTGCGTTCGGGTCGGACGACCGATGAGTACTTCGACAAGTATCAGTTCGAGGCCGACCCGGCTTTGCTGAACGAGCTTGCCGAGGCGATGGTGCCTCTCATTCCAGCCGGGACGGAGGTTCTGGCTGGCCTGGAGATGGGAGGCATCCCTGTCGTCACCGCGCTCGGGCAGCGGAGCGGCCTGCCGTGCGCCTTCGTGCGGAAAGAGGCTAAGCGCTACGGCACATCCAGGCTGGCCGAAGGCGCCGAGGTCGCCGGGCGCCAGGTCCTGATCATTGAGGATGTAGTGACGTCGGCGGGGCAGATCGTCATCTCCGCGGGCCAACTCCGCGAG
>JBOHCO010001623.1:0-2684 GCA_050698895.1 Streptosporangiaceae bacterium | reverse complement strand
ACGTGGGGCTGCGCGGCCACGGCCGCGACGGGGTGCCAGGGCCGGGCTGGGTCGGCCGGCTGGAGGACCGCAACGTCGCGTTCGCGAGGCTGCTGGTCTCCTCGGGGCTGCGCCGGGCGGAGGGCGGGTCGCTGCTGACGTTCGAGGTGCCGTCGTCGCGGCTGGACGGGGGCCGCTACTACCGCGGCAGGGTGTCGGCGGGGCCGACGCGGTCGAAGAAGGACCGCACGTTCTACGTCGCGGCGGACGCGGTCGGGCAGATCGAGGCCTACGCCGACTCCTCAAGGGCGCACGCGGTGCGGAATGCCCAGCGCAAGGGGCTTTACGAGCGGCTGCCCGGGCTGCGGGTGGTCACCGGGGTCACCCGCGGGGCGAAGCCCGTGGTCCGCTGGCGCGAGCAGGACGGGACGGCCGGGGAGCTGCCGCTGCGCGAGCTGACGGCGGACGAGCGGGTGCTGCTGTTCACCGAGGGGCCGCACGGTCTCGAGCCGTTGTGGCTGTGGCTGAGCGAGCGGGGCATGCCGTTCGCGGTGCACTCCTGGGAAGGGGTGTTCCGGGAGGCCAACCAGCGCTGCGAGCGGACCCTGGCCCTGCGCGGCCGGGCCGCCCTGGACCCGCACCAGGTACTCGCCCCCTACGCCACGCCGCATTCCGCCCGGCACTCGTTCGCGCTCTACATGCTGATCGTGCTCAACACGCTGACGGACCTGCGCTACGGGCTGAACGCGGAGGAACGCCGCGACTTCGCCCAGCTCTACGGCGACCCGTGGTTCATGGTCCAGCAACTGCTGGGCCACGCTTCCCGGCAGACGACCGTCGAGTGGTACCTCGCGCCCGTCGCCGACCTGGACCTGCGGTCGATGCTGGCCGGCGCGGACGGCCCGGCCGCCGCCCCGGTGCCCGAGCTGGACGAGGTCTTCGCCCGGCTGGCACGGGAGTCGGGGAGCATCCAGGACGTCGGCGACATCGGCAGGGCACTGTCCGGGGCGGCCTGGTGAGCGGGCCGGGGCACCGGGCCTCGCTGCCCGCGGGCGGTCACGCCCGGCCCGAGTACCTGGCCGCCGGCGAGCGGGGCACCGTGGTCGTGCGGCACCACAACCGCGAAGGCCGTATCCGGGAGTACGACTTCTCGGAGCTGCCGGCCGCCGGGCCGATGCAGCACTCGCTGGCTGCCCTGTTCGCGGCCCGGTGCGCGCCGGACCGCTGGGCCGTGCACGCCACGTCCATGGCGGCGTGGCATTTCGTGCGGCAGTTCACGGAGTTCCTGGCCCGCCAGCAGCGGCCACCCCGCGACCTGGACGCGCTCACCCCGGCCCTGGTGAGGCAATGGCGGGCGAGCCTCCCGGCGGCCCCTACCGGCTACAGAACCTGGCGGATCGTCAGCAGCCTGCTGCGCGACGACGCCCGGCTGCAGGCCGGGCCGGTCGCCGACGAGCTGGCCCGCCGCCGCAAGATCCCCCCGGCCAAGCTCCAGTCTTACACCGAGGCGGAGTTCGACCAGTTCACCGCGGTCGCGCGCCGCCAGTTCCGGGCCGCGCTACAGCGCATCAGCGACAACGCGCTGCACCTGCAACGGTGGCGGGAAGGGGCGTTCGCCGAGGGCACCAGGGACTGGGCCCTCGGCGATGGACTGGACGTCCTGGCCCGCACCGGTGACCTGCCGAGATATCACGGCACGGGACGCGTCAAGGGTAAGTACGTCAGCGCGTTCGGCGGCCAGTCCGGTGCCGTGACCTGGCAGCGGCTGTTCCTGACCAGGGAGGAGGCCGTCGCGCTGGGCGTCCTGCTGCTGGCGGAGTTCGGCTGGAACCTGTCGGTGATCGACACCATGGAGGCCCTCCGCGCGGAACCCGACCAGGGCGACGACGGCCGCCCGACTTACCGCGTCCCGCTGGGCAAGCCCCGCCGCGGCCCGGGGCGCCACCACGAGTCCCGCAACGTCACCGACGACGGCGCCGGCTCTCCCGGGCGGCTGATCACCCACGCCCTGCAGGCCACGCGCTTCGCCCGCGCTGCCGTCGAGGAACTCGCCCCCGGCACCGACCGCCTGATCGCCTGGCGGACCGCCAGGCCCGGCACGCTGCGGACGGACCTGGACCGCCGCCCGCCGGTCGGCCTGCTCTGCCTCGGCGTCAGCAGCGTCAACGCGGCGAACTGGGCGCAGGCCAAGGGACTGAGCGGGAGCCCGTTCAGGCGGGGGCGCCGCACGGTGATCGCGCTTGACCGGCGCGAGCCGGCCCAGCATTCCCGGGACACCCATGACCGCCACTACGTCCTGCCCGACGAGCAGGTCCAGGCCCGGGCGGCCGAGGTGATCGCGTCCGGCGCGGAGGACGCCGCCGGGCGCGCCGGCAAGGCGGTCCTGGCCGCCCAGCTCCGGGACCAGCCCGCCCCCGGGGACGCTGAGACCGCGACCGCGGACTGCTCCGGCCCCGGCGACAGCCCCTGGCCGTCACCGGACGGCGGCTGCGGCGCGTCGTTCCTGACCTGCCTGGCTTGCCCGAACGCCCGGGTCCATCCAGGGCATCATCCCCGTCTCGCCCACTTGCACGAGGCCCTGGGCAGCCTGCGGTCTGTCCTGCCGCCAGCCGCCTGGGCAGCGGACTGGCGCGACTCCCACGAGCGGCTGGAAGATCTCAGGCAGCGGATCGGCGACGGCCCATGGGCACAGGCCCTGGCCCGGA
>JBOHCO010001622.1:0-5840 GCA_050698895.1 Streptosporangiaceae bacterium | reverse complement strand
CGGTCCTGTTCCACTGGGGCGGCGACGACCATCTGTTTGGGATGAAATACCGGATACCCCGTCGCGGAGACTGCTACATCTCCGTCTACGTTGAGGAAAATCTGCTCGGCGACGGGATCGAGGCCGCGATCCGGGAGCCCGCCGACGGGGTGACCTGGCTGCGCTGGCCGCAGGGCTAACCGGCCGTGACGGCCGGCGGCGGGGACCAGCGCAGCGGCAGCGACTCGACGCCGAAGATGCCCTCCAGGCCGCCCAGCAGTGCCGGGCCGCCGGCGGCCAGCCCGGGCATGCGCGGAGCCAGGAAGGCCAGCGCCTCCTCCAGCTCGGCGCGGGCCAGGTTCGCGCCGAGGCAGAAATGCGGCCCGGCTCCGAAGGTGAGCAGCCGCCCGTCCCGGTCCACCGTGATATCGAACTGCTCGCCGCCGTCCTGCTCCCGGTTGCCCCGCTCGGAGCACACGGCCACGATCGTGCCCGCCGGGAACTCCACGCCCCGGTGCTCCACCGGCTCCAGGCAGATCCGCGCCGTGAACGGCGTGATCGGCTCGGACCGCAGGACCTCCTCGACCGCCTTGGGGACCAGCTCGGGGCGCTGGCCGAGCAGCGCCCACTGATCGGGGTGCGCGGCGAACGTCCGCAGGGCGTGCCCGAGCTGGGCCACTGTGGTGTCGATCCCGCCCGCGATCACGTTGAGGACCAGGTTCACGCACTCCGCGTGGGACAGCCTGTCCCCCTCCTGCTCGGCCGCCAGCAGCGCGGTGACCAGGTCCTCGCCCGGCTCGGCCCGCCGCCGGGCCAGCAGGTCCTCCACGTAGGCGTAGACCTCGGTGACCGCGCGCTCCATCGGCTCGACCTGGCTGCCCAGCGCCTGGATGTCGAACTGCCGCTGCACCCAGCCCGACCATTCCTGCAGCCGGGGCGCGTCGGCCTGCGGGGCGCCCAGTACGGCGGCGATGGTGAGCGCGGGGTAGGGCTTGGCCACGGCGGCGACGAAGTCGACGGCCAGGCCGTCACGCACGGGTTCCCATAGCTGCGCGAGGAACTCGCGCATGGCGGGCCGCCACTTGTCCGCCGCGCGCGGGGTGAACGCGGGCCCGACCAGCGCCCGCAGCCGGCGGTGCAGGTCGCCGCGCTGGTTGAGGATGTTGGCGTCGATCTGCTCCCGCAGCGGCCCGCTGGTCACGCCGAACAGGTCGGCCATCTCGCGGCCGGGGAACGCCGTCTGCCGCGACCGCAGGAAGAACTCGCCGGACTCGCGGTCCAGCACCACGTAGGCCAGCGGCGACCGGGCCAGCCAGGGCAGCTTGCCTTGGGTGGTCAGCTCGGCGAGCTGCTCGTGATAGCGCTCCCCGGTCAGCTCGCCGCCGATCAGGTCCACCTCGGCCAGGTCCAGCTCCGACACGTCCGTCATGCCGCCCACGTTCTCCTGCGCGGCCCGTTCCGCGCAACAGGGCAGTCATTTCCAGTGACAGTGCGGACGAAAACAGCTCGGACGAACTGGCCGATGACCAGCGTGCGATATCTGCGACGGAGGTACGCAATATTCGCTGGGCCGGAGTCCCGGCGCGGAACTACGAGGCCAAGGGCGCTCGCCGGTAGCCTGGCGGGGGAATCGGCAGCCAGACGGAGGCGGGTGACGTGGTGAACCGACGCGAGGGACGGTGGCGGCGGCGCGCTGGGCGCTCGGCCAGGGTGGCGATGACCGCCGCGATCGCGACGGCTGCGGCGGCAGCGACGGTAGCCGGGCTGGCCGCCACGCCGGCCATGGCGAAGACCGCCGCCGCGCACCAGGCCGCGACGTCAGCGAGCGCTGCCAGCGACCGGCCACCGGGCTTCTGGTACGGCACCGACAGCCGCACCATCCCGATCTCGGGGTCGGTGCCCTACCGCGAGCCGGTCCTCGGCGGGAGCTACGGCGGCTACATCGGGATGACGGGCAACTGGGCCCGGTGGCAGAACTGCGGCAGCAAGATCCTGGTCTGGTCCTCGGCCAACGCCGCGCAGGCCACCGCCGACTTCCGTGCCCACGCGGGCGTGGGCACGGGCGCTTACTGGTTCATGGCCGGGCCCGGGGTGGACCCGCATTACAACGGGACCACCGGCGAGGGCTACGCCTGGGGCCGGCAGCAGGCCCAGCGGGCACTGGTCGACGCGGCGGGCGACCACCTGAACTACCCGGTGCTCTTCATGGACATCGAGATCCCGGGGAACGCGCCGAACTACACGCCGGCGCCGGACAACGGCTGGAATGCCGTCTACACGTCCGCGTGCAGCGGCGTCGTGAAGACTCAGCACATCGCGGCCGCGGTGGACCGCTCGGTCCTCAACGGGTTCGCGGCCTGGGTCACGGGCCACTCCTCCTACAAGGCCGGGGTGTACTCGGCCCCGGACATCTGGGCCGACATCTTCGGCACGGGCTCGGCCGCCTCGCTGACCAACACCTACGAGTGGACCTATGAGTCGTTCACCAGCAGCCTGAGCAATCCGCCCGACGGCTGGTGCCTGACCGGCGGCGCGTCGTCGACCTGCGCGAGGTTCTTCGGCGGCATCACCAGCGCGCGCAAGTACGCGCTGATGTGGCAGTGGTCGGGCGGCGGGGGCAGCTCGAATGGCCACGGTGACTTCGACCAGATCGACGGCAACCGAACCCCATAACCAACCCGATAAACAAGCCAGATAACAAGGCCGCAGCAGTCGGTCGTCTATGTCGGCTGCCCGCCGACGGGCGAAAGGGCCTCTCCGCGCAGCCAATCTAGCCGCTTGCAGCTAGATTGATAGCGGATTGATAGCGGATTGATTGCTTTATCCCCTATCGGGATCGGAGAGCAAGATGACCGTTTTACAGGCGGGAGGCAAGGCGCGCCAGGTAGCGCGGATATGCGCTGGGCTGGCGCTGGTCGGCGGCCTCACGGCCGGCCTCGGGACGACGCCGGCGATGGGGCTGAGCACGGCCCACCGGGCCACGGTCCGGGCTAACGCGAGCACCGCCAGCGCGGCGCACTGCGCGCATCCGGTACGCCGCCCGGTGGGACCGTTCACGATCCGCCGCGACGACCGGACCATCCAGGACTCGCGCGGCCGGGTGTTCGTCACGTACGGGATCACGGTGCCGGGCCTGTCCAGCCCGTCGTTCCGGAAGGACCCGGGGAGCTTCGTCACGCAGGTCGTGGCCGGCAAGGACATCCCGAAGATCAACGCGACGGCTCAGGCGTGGTGCGGCAACACGGTCCGCCTCCAGGTCAGCCAGTACGACGTGGTGACCAGCAGCAGCCCGGCCTGCGACACGGCCTTCCTGGACCGGGCGCTGGACCGCGAGGTGCACAAGGCGGAGTCGGACGGCCTGGTCGTGGTGATCAACGACAACACGGAGTCGGACCCGGGCGCCACGGCGGAGCGGGACCCGACGCAGGCGACGTTCGAGTTCTGGAACTGCGTCACCCGGCACGCGCAGAGCTGGCGGACCGGGGTCACCTACGCCCGTGACCCGCAGGTCATCTTCGACGTGTTCAACGAGCCGCGGGCCGACTCGTGCCGGCACCCGCACGGCGGGCCGTTCGACATGAACCTGTGGCGCAACGGGGGCACGGGACAGTGCGGGCCGGCGGTGCACTACCAGGGCATGGACGCGGTGGTCTATCACCTCCGGCACTTCGACAGCGCGCGGAACCTGGTCTGGGTGGAGGGCCCGGGCACGGGCAACACGCTGGCCGGGCTGCTGCGCGGGCCGTGCCCGGGCCGGTCGAACTGCCTGATCACGGCCGCGCTGGGCCCGGTGGCGTACGCCATTCATCACCCTTACGTGAGCGAGCCGAGCGTTCCGGCCAGCCCGGCGACCTGGTGGAAGGAGTTCGGCTACCTGATCGACCGGCCGGATCGCGCGCACGGCGTCGCGCCGGTGGTGGCCGGGGAATGGACGAACTTCAGCGGCCAGAACGCCTACTGCTGGCCGGACGCGCCGGTGTCGGTACCGCGGTTCCTGTCCTACCTGCAGGCGCTCGGGATCGGCATGAGCGCCTATCAGCTCAGCCCGCCGTACCTGATCCAGTCGAAAGGCCGCTGGTCGGACACCACGTTCTACCCGTCGCCGGCTACGCGGGTGAACTGCGGCCAGGGCATCTGGCCGCGGAACCAGGTCCAGGGACCGGGCGCCGACATCCGGGCCTGGTTCAGAGCCCGGGACTAGGGCCGGATACTGGTCGGCATGCCGCATCGGCAGCGGGGCGCGGGCCGTGAGCCGGTCCGGGAGGTGATCGACTCGGGCGTGGCCGAGCTGGTCGCCGACCCGGACCGGCCGCAGGCGTGGACGCTGCTGATCGACGGCGCGCCGCAGTCGCACGTGGACCTGGCCGACCCGGCGCACCTGGAGTTCGGGTACATGCGCCAGATCGGCCACCTGATCGACCTGACCGCGCCGGCCGGGGCGCCGCTGCGGGTGCTGCACCTGGGCGGCGGGGCCCTGACCCTGGCCCGGCACGTGGCGGCGACGCGGCCCCGGTCGAGCCAGCTGGCGGTGGAGGCGGACGCGGCGCTGGTGGAGCTGGTCCGCCGGCGGCTGCCGCTCCAGGCCCGGGTGCGGGTCCGGACGGGCGACGCGCGGGCGGTGCTGGAGGGAGTCCGGGCGGGCTCGCTCGACCTGGTGATCGCGGACGTGTTCGCGGACGGGCAGACGCCGGCCCATGTGACGTCGGCAGAGTTCGCGGCGGCGGTGGCGCGGGCGCTGGACCCGGCGGGCAGCTACGCGGTGAACATCAGCGACGGGCCGCCGCTGGCCCGGGCCAGGGCCTGGGTGACGACGGTGGGCTCAGTGTTCCCGCACGCGGCGCTGATGGCCGACGCGGCGGTGCTGCGCGGCCGGCGGCCGGGCAACCTGGTCGGGGCGGCGTTGCGGCGGGAGCTTCCGGTCGCCGGGCTGGCCCGGCGGATGGCGGGCGGCTCGCTCCCGGCGCGCCTGGTCCATGGCCCGGAGCTGGAGCGGTTCGCGGGCGGCGCCCGGCCGATCACCGATGACAGCGAAGGCCCGACCGGGCTGGCCTGACCGGCGGGCCCTCAACCTCACCCGTTTGGGATGAGGGTTTAACCGGCCAGCGGTGCCTACGTTTCTTGTCGCGGACTCGGAGCCCGAGGGGGACTCATGCCTGGTCAGAGCGTCATCGAGCGGTATCCGAACATCGGCGACCACGGCCTCATCGGTGATCTTCAGACGGCGGCGCTGGTGTCCACGGACGGGACCATTGACTGGTTCTGCTGTCCGCGGTTCGACTCGCCGAGCGTGTTCGGGTCGCTGCTGGACTCCGAGCGGGGCGGCTATTTCCGGATCAGGCCGACCACCGAGTCGTATGTGACCCGCCAGCTCTACTTCCCGGACACCGCCATGCTGATCACCCGGTTCATGACCGAGGACGGGGTGGGCGAGGTCACCGACTTCATGCCGATCGCCGGGGGCCAGGCCACGGACCGGCACCGGCTGGTCCGCCAGCTCCGGACGGTCCGGGGGCAGATGAGGTTCGAGGCCGAGATCCGGCCCCGATTCGACTACGGGCGGGCCAAGCACCGGCTGGAGGTCACCGAGGACGGGTTGGTGTTTCGCTCGGAGGGCGCGGACGGCATGGAGCTGACGCTGAACCCGACCGGGGCGCGAAAGGTCTCGCCGGGCCAGCACAGCGAGCCCGGCGAGCTGGACATCCAGCGTCTGGACGGCAACGACCTGCGGGTCTCAGTCACGCTGCGCGAGGGCGAGACGGCGGGCGTGGTGCTGGAGTCCATGGGCGGGACGCCGCACCGGATCCGGCCGGAGGAACTCCACGGGCTGGTCCACGACACGAGCGAGTTCTGGCGGAACTGGC
>JBOHCO010001621.1:0-4455 GCA_050698895.1 Streptosporangiaceae bacterium | reverse complement strand
GATCCGCTCGTCGCGCTCGGCCTCGCTGACGCCGAAGTCGAACACGTCGTTATCGTGAAAGTTCACCCCGTAGGCACCCAGCTCGGCCAGCTTGGTCACGGCCCGCTCGGCGGGCATGTACGGCCGGGTGGCGCCGCCGAAGACATCCACGCCCCGCCAGCCGACGGTCCAGATGCCGAACGAGAAGCGGTCCTCGGGGGTAGGGACGAAGCGATCTGCGGTCACGGGCGGGTTCCTTCCTTCCAGGAGGCGGTGTCGTCACGGAGCGCCGCGTGGCGCTCCCTGACCTCGTGCTCGGGGGGGCCGGAGTACACCGCGGCGGTCCGCCGCGGCCACGACGGCGGCGCGTCGCCTCCGGCCAGCGCCCAGGCCGCCTGGCGGGCGGCACCCAGCGCGACGTACTCATCCGGCTCGGGCACCTCGACGTCCCGGCCGAAGATGCCCGGCGCCAGCTCGCGGATGGCGGGTGACTTGACCGCGCCGCCGGTGAGCAGCACCCGGTCCCAGCTGACGCCGTAGCCCGCGATGAGGTCGGCGGCGTCGGCCAGCGAGGCCAGCACCGCCTCCACCGTGGCCCTGGCCAGGTTGGCCGGGGTCGCGTTGCGGGTGGTCAGGCCCCGCAGCACGCCGGTAGCCGACGGCCGGTCCGGGGTCCGCTCGCCGTCCAGGTAGGGCAGCAGGGTCAGGCCGCCGGCGCCGGGCCCGGCGGCCAGCGCCAGCCGGTCCAGCCCGGCCACGTCGGTGCCCAGCAGCGTCGCCGTGGCCTCCAGCACCAGGCCCGCGTTGATCGTGCAGACCAGGGGCAGGAACCGGCCGGTGGCGTCGGCGAAGCCGCACACCGCGCCGGAGGCGTCGTCGGTCGGCACGGCGCTGACCGCGAAGGCGGTGCCCGAGGTGCCGACGGACACGGCCAGCTCGCCTGGCTCCAGGCCCAGGCCCAGGGCCGCGCCCATGTTGTCGCCGGTGCCCGCGGACAGGGCCGCGCCCGACGGGGTCCGGCCGACGATCTCGGCGGGCCGGGCCACCCGGGGCAGGGCGATCTCGTGGCCGATGGCGGCCGCGGCCACGTCGGGCAGCCAGCGGTTCTGCGCCGGGCAGTAGTAGCCGGTGCCCGACGCGTCGCCGCGGTCGGTGACCAGGTCGGCGGTGCCGGGAACCGGAAGGCTTCCCCGCAGCCGGGCGGTCAGCCAGTCATGGGGCAGCAGCACGGCCCGGACCCTGGCCGCGTTGCCGGGCTCGTGGGTGGCCAGCCAGCGCAGCTTGGTGACGGTGAAGGAGGGCGCCGGGACGCTGCCGACATGGTCGGCCCACCAGCCGGGGCCACCGCGCGCGGCGATCAGCTCGGCGGCGGCGTCGGCCGAGCGCAGGTCATTCCACAGCAGCGCGGGCCGGACCACCTGGCCCGCCTCGTCCAGCACGACCATGCCGTGCTGCTGGCCGGCCACGCCGATGGCATCGGCCCGGTCCAGCAGCCCGCGGCCGGCCGCCTGGAGCGCTTCCCACCACGCCTCCGGGTCGACCTCGGTGCCCTCGGGATGCGGGGCGCTGCCCCGTCCGACGACGGTGCCGTCCCCGGCCTCGCAGAGCACGACCTTGCAGGACTGCGTCGATGAGTCCACGCCCGCGACGAGCATCACGGCCCCTTCCGCGGGGCCGGGACCGCGCGGTCTGCGCGGGACCGGCGGCCGCTCACCGAGTCAAGTAAATCGGGCGCCTGAGGGGTGCGCCAGGCCCGGTCGCCGGGCGGGACGCACGGAGTTCTGAGCGCCGGCGGCCCGGGCGGCCGAGGCCCGTTGCGGATGGTATTGAAACCTCGCCTGGTCCAGGCTGACCGGCTGGTTACCGGCCTAGCCTGCCCGCTCCTGGCGGTACATGTCAAACGTTGTCGATAACGTTCTATAGGGATATCCTCGCCCGGTGGAGCCAAGCTCTCGCGTGACCATCCGCGACGTCGCCGCCCGGGCCGGGGTGTCGGTCGCGACGGTCTCGAAGGTGATCAACAGCCGGTACGGGGTGGCCGCCGGGACGACCGCGCGCGTGCAGGCGGTCATCGATGAGCTGGGCTATCAGGCCAGCCTGGTCGCGCAGAGCCTGCGCAACCACCGCACCAACGTGATCGGGATCCTGGTCCTGGACCTGGAGCCGTTCAGCACCGAGCTGCTCAAGGGGGCCGCGGACGCCATCCGCGGGTCGGGCTTCGAGCTGGTCATCTACTCGGCGGGCGGCAACGCCAGCGACCGGATGGGCTGGGAGCGCCGCTACCTGTCCCGGCTCAGCGGCACGCTGATCGACGGTGCGGTGCTGGTCACCCCGACCGTGGTCGACGTGAACTACGGCACCCCGGTGGTGGCCATCGACCCGCAGGCGGGCCAGTCCGACCTGCCCACGGTGGACTCCGACAGCCTGCGCGGCGCCCAGCTGGCCACCGGGCACCTGCTGGAGCTGGGCCACCGGCGGATCGCGATGCTGACCGGGCGCCCCGACCTCCAGTCGGCGCAGCTGCGCGAGCAGGGCTACCGGCAGGCGCTGGCCGAGGCGGGCATCGGGGTCGACGAGGACCTGGTGCTAGTCGGCGACTACGACGCCGAGGTGTCACAGCGGCAGGCCCGGACGCTGCTCACGGGCGCCCGGCGGCCGACGGCCGTGTTCGCGGCCAACGACATGTCGGCCATCGCCACCATCGAGACCGCGGCCGAGCTGGGCCTGCGGGTGCCGGCCGACCTGTCGGTGGTCGGCTTCGACAACATCCCCGAGTCCGCGCTGTGCTCGCCGCCGCTGACGACGGTCAGCCAGCCGGTGCGGCAGATGGGCCAGCGGTCGATCGAGCTGCTGCAGCAGCTCATCCGCGGCGAGACCGCGGACGTCAACCACATCACGCTGGCGACTGACCTGGTCGTGCGGCAGTCAACCCAGGCCCTGTAAAGCCGCTGACGCTGGATGGACGGCAAGTGACTGTTGATGACGGTGTTTCTTCTGGGCAACGCGTTTCTGCTGAGGCATGGCGCGATCCGGCGGCGACGCCGGCCGAGCGGATGCGCGGCGTGCGCGAGCTGCTGGGGCGGATGACCGTCCGGGAGAAGGCCGCCCAGCTCTACGGCATCTGGATGGGCATCGACGCCGCGGACGGCGACGTCGCGCCGCTCCAGTCCGAGGCCGCCCGGCAGGGTGACTGGAAGACCCTGATCGCGGACGGCGTGGGCCAGCTGACCCGGCCGTTCGGCAGCGCGCCGGTCGAGCCGGCGGCGGGCGCCCGGTCGCTGGCCAGGGCCCAGCGGCAGATCATGGCGGCCGGGCGGTTCGGCATCCCGGCGCTGGCCCACGAGGAGTGCCTGACCGGGATGATGGCCTGGCGGGCCACGGTCTACCCGTCGCCGCTGTGCTGGGGGGCCAGCTTCGACCCGGCGCTCATCGAGCGGATGGCCGCCCAGATCGGCACCACCATGCGGCGGCTGGGCGTGCACCAGGGCCTGGCCCCGGTCCTCGACGTCGTCCGGGACCTGCGCTGGGGCCGGGTCGAGGAGACCATCGGCGAGGACCCGCACCTGGTCGGCCTGATCGGCAGCGCCTACGTGCGCGGGCTGGAGTCGGCCGGCATCGTGTCCACGCTCAAGCACTTCGCGGGCTACTCGGCGTCGCGGGCGGCCCGCAACCTGGCCCCGGTCTCGATCGGCCCGCGGGAGCTGGCCGACGTGCTGCTGCCGCCGTTCGAGATGGCGCTGCGGGCGGGCGCGCGCTCGGTGATGCCGTCCTACACCGACCTGGACGGCGTGCCGGCCAGCGCCGACCCCGACCTGCTGACCCGGCTGCTGCGGGACGCCTGCGAGTTCACCGGGACGGTGGTGTCGGACTACTTCGCGGTGTCGTTCCTGCACCGGCTGCACGGCGTGGCCGGCTCGCCCGGGGAGGCCGCGGGCCTGGCCCTGGAGGCCGGCATCGACGTGGAGCTGCCCGCCGTGGACTGCTACGGCGAGCCGCTGCTGGCCGCAGCGGCGGAGGGCACGGTCGCCGAGGACCTGATCGACCGGGCCGCGGCGCGGGTGCTGGCCCAGAAGGCCGAGCTGGGCCTGCTGGACCCGCGCTGGACGCCCGAGCCCGAGGGTCTTGACCAGCTCGGGGACGATGAGCCGGAGCCGGAGCCGGGGCTGGAGCTGGACGACGCGGGCGCCAGGGCGCTGGCGCTGGAGGTGGCCCGGCGCTCGATCGTGTTGCTGCGCAACGACGGCGCCCCGCCGACCCTGCCGCTGGCACCCGGCCTGCGCGTCGCGGTCGCCGGCCCGCGGGCCGACGAGCCCAACGCGATGTTCGGCTGCTATGCCTTCCCGGCCCACGTCAGCCGGCAGCACCCCGACCTGCCGGTGGGCATCAGCGTGCCGACCGTGCTCGGCGCGCTGCGGGCCGACCCGGCCGGCTACCAGGTCAGCTACGCCGAGGGCGCCCCCGTGCTGGGCGGCGACG
>JBOHCO010001620.1:0-11302 GCA_050698895.1 Streptosporangiaceae bacterium | reverse complement strand
GACCCGACCACCCCGCCGACCGCCCTGCCGACCGCCCTGCCGGCCTCGCTGCCGACCGCCCTGCCGGCCTCGCTGCCCTCGCTGCCGGCCAAGCCCGGCCCGCACGACCGGGTCCGGGGCCGCAAGGTCCTGATCGTGGACGACGACCTGCGCAACGCCTTCGCGATCACCAGCATCCTGGAGCTGTACGGGCTGCACGTGGTCCACGCGCCGAGCGGCCGCCAGGGCATCGAGGTCCTGCGGTCCGGCCAGGACATCGACCTGGTGCTGATGGACGTGATGATGCCCGAGATGGACGGCTACGCCACCACGGCCGCAATCCGGCAGATGCCGCAGTTCGCCGACCTGCCGGTAATCGCGGTGACCGCGCGCGCCATGCAGGGCGACCGGGACAAGAGCCTGGCCGCCGGGGCCAGCGACTACGTCACCAAGCCCGTCGACACCGACGAGCTGCTGTCCTGCGTGGAGCGCTGGCTGCCCCCGGTCAACGGCGGCCGGTAAGGGCCGCCCGCGGCCCGGCCCGGCCGGGCCGGGCCGGGCCGGCGTACGGTCAGATGTCGTCCCGGTCGACGAACGAGTAGGGCGGCCACGGGCCGGTGATCTCCACCCGCAGGGTGGCATGCTCGGCCGCGAACTGCCGCGCGATCGAGGAGAACTCGGCGGCCCGGTCGGCGTCCAGCAGGTAGATGCCGTTGAGCACCATCCACCCGCAGACCGAGCCCGGCCGCAGGTAGGGGGCGGGCTGGCGCCGGGACACGACCGCGATGTCGCTGAGCACCCGGTCGATCCGGTCGGCGCTGGCCTCGGCCTCCAGCCAGGGCTGCTGCGGTCCCGTCGACCCGCCGCCGCCCCCGCCGGCCGAGACCCCGGTCGTGACCAGGGTCGTGACGCCCGCCGCGACGGCCTCGCCCGCCGCGGGCCGCAGGTACACCTGGACGCCCCACTCCTGGGTGCCGCGCAGCGACTCCAGCAGCTCGGTGAGCTCGGCGTGGTGCTCGGCCAGCAGCGCGCTGACCGTGTCGTCGTCGGGGTAGATGGTGGCCAGCCGCAGCGGTACCACCGGGCTCTCCGCCGCGATGGTCGCCACCACCTCGTGGTGCGCGCGGCCGATCGGCTCGAGGTCGGCCAGGTCGCCGAGCATGCCCGCGATGGAGCTCTCGCCGAAGGATGCGGCATCCACCGAGCCGACCACCGCGTGGATGTCGGCCTCGGAGATGGTGCGCACCGGCTCGCCGCCGACCCCGGCCAGGCCGGCCAGCTGCTCGCGGTCGAGGCTGGACGCGACCGCGTACACCCAGATCACCTTGCGCGCCACCGCCTTGTTCGCCACCTCCGCGGCGAACAGAATCGACCGGCGGCGAAACGCCGTCGGCATGGCCAGGCTGCGCATGCGGGCTATCCGCGTCTGAATCATGGATCCTCTTTCACCAGGCAATGGCGCTGGAGTCGGTCGTTTCCGGTGTCTGGGGGGCACCCGAGGGCGGGGCGCGGTAAACGCGGGTCGCCGGGACCCGCGGATGCGGGCTAGAGCCCGGTCAGCCCGGAAAGACCCAGGCGGGACAGCAGGCTGCCGGGCAGCTTGGACAGCACCCCGACGGGCAGCCGGGACAGGATCTTCGTGGCCACCGAGGTGGGCAGCCGGGCCAGCAGGTGAGTGAGCACCGGCGCGGGCAGCCGGGTCACGACCTGGGTCAGGCCGTGTACCGGCAGGGTGGTCAGCACCTGACCCAGGCCCGAGGCGGGCAGCGCCGTCAGCACCTCGACCAGGACCGGCCTCGGCAGCCCGGTGAGCACCCGGGACAGCGACGCCGCGGGCAGGGCGGTGAGCACCTGCGCCAGCGCCGGGCCCGGCAGCGCCGTCAGCACCTGGGCCAGTGCTGACGGCGACAGGGCGGTCAGGACCTGCCCCAGTGCCGGGCCCGGCAGCTCGGTGAGCACCCGGGCCAGCGTCCCGGCGGGGAGCTGGGCCAGGGTGGCGGACAGCACGCTCGCGGGCAGCTGGGCCAGGCTGGCCGGCTGCGGCAGGGCCGGCAGCCGGAGCAGGAGCGCGCAGTAATCGGGCACGTTGGCCGCGCCCTGGACGGTGGCGACCAGGGACGAGAACTCGCCCCGGCCGGCCAGCCGGGCCAGGATCGGGCTGGCCAGCGCCCGCTCCAGGCCAGCGGTGCCGCTGACGCCCCGGCTGACCTGGGCGGCCAGGGCGCGGCACAGGCCGGCCGCGGTGCCGGGGACCGGCACGGGATTCGTCGGAGCCGACGCGGAGGCCGACGCCGAGGCCCTGGCCGACGGGGCCGTGCTGGCCGGGGCCGAGTGCGAACCGGGACGGCCGGCGGAGGCCGGGGCCGACACCGAGGCGCTGACCTGGCCGGGTGGCAGGCTGGAGCCCGGCCCGTGGGCGGAGCCCGAGCCGGTCAGGACGCCGGTGCTGGCGGCCAGCGCGACGCCGCCGGTGGCGAAAACGGCCACCGACGCCGCGATGACCTTGGCCGTGAGGAGCTTGGCCAGCGGGGACTTGATCATCTGTCCTCTCCGGGAGGTGGTTGCGGAGACGAGATGATGGGCTTCAAACGCCGCCACCGCCGCGTGCTCGCCGCCCAGCTCGCTCTCGCGAGCCGGGCTGGCGGCCGCGGTCAGCACGCCGGCGAGCCGGTCGTGCTGCGCGTCCGGCCCGCCGTGGCCGCCGAGCAGCTGCCCGGCGGCTCTCCGGCTGATCCTCCGGGGGTGGCGTGTGCTCATCTCACTTCCTCCAGCGTCGTCTCCCGCGCCCGTGTCACACCTTCCTGTCGATCACTCCCTGAGCTGCTCCTGGCGCGGCGGCACGGCCAGCGGCGCGCCGTCGCCGGCCTGGTCCAGGCGCCGGGCCAGCGTGCGCAGGCCCCGGTGGGCCGCCATCCGCACCGCGCCCGGCCGCTTGCCCAGCACCGCCGCCGCGGCCTGCGCGTCCAGCCCGACGACCACCCGCAGCAGCACCGCCTCGGCCTGATCGGGCGGCAGGCTGGCGATCAGCCCGACCGCCGCGTCCGTGGCCACCGCGTCCAGGGCCAGCGCCGCCGTGTCGTCGCTGGCGGCCAGGCAGGCCAGGTCCTCGGCAGGCACCGGCGTGGCCGGCCGGCGGCCTCGGTACCGCTGATGGTCGATGGCCCGGTGCCGGGCGATCGTGGCCACCCAGCCGCGGAAGCCATCCGCGTCGCCGGTGAAGTCGGCCAGGTCGCGCGCGACCTGGAGCCAGGTCTCCGACGCCACGTCCTCCGCGTCGCCGCCCACTAAGGCATGCAGGTACCGCAGCACCCGCGGCTGCGTGTCCCGGTACAGCAAGCGGAACGCGTCCGGATCCCCGCGCTGCGCCCCGGCCAGTGCCGCCGTCAGGTCGGGACCGGCGGGCTGGGGAGCCCGGCCGGTGGGCACGGCCGCATCCACCCGTCGATTCACTCGCCACATGATGGGGCATCACGACCGCCGGGCGGCCCGGGAAGGGAAAAATCGGCCTTAACAAAGTATTTCCCCCAGTTCGCCCATCGTCGGCCAGATCTTGCCCGGGGTGACCCGCGGACCCGCCCGGGGCTGATGAGATAGGCCCATGCGCATCGCGACCTGGAACGTGAACTCGGTGCTCGCCCGCCTGCCCCGGCTGGTCGAGTGGCTCAAGGAGGCCGCCCCCGACGTGGTCTGCCTCCAGGAGACCAAGGTCGCGCAGGGCGCGTTCCCCGGCGATGAGGTCACCGGGCTCGGGTACGCCATCGCCGATCACGGCGAGGGGCGGTGGAACGGCGTCGCGGTGTTGTCTCGCGTCGGCCTGGAGAACGTCGAGCGCGGCCTGCCCGGCGACCCCGGTTACCCCGACCCGCAGACGCTGGAGGCCCGCACCATCGCCGCCACCTGCGGCCCGGTCCGGGTGCGCTCGGTCTACGTGCCCAACGGCCGCACACCCGACGACCCGCACTACGACTACAAGCTGCGCTGGCTGGCCGCGCTGCACGACGCGGTCGCCGGCGACGCGGCGGGCGCGGTGCCGTTCGCCGTGATGGGCGACTTCAACGTGGCCCCGAACGAGGATGACGTCTGGGACCCGGCCGCGTTCGTCGGCTCCACCCACGTGACGGCGCCCGAGCGTGACGCCCTAGCCCGGCTGCGCGACACCGGGCTGACCGACGTGATCCCGACGATCGCCAAGGGCCCGCACCCGTTCACCTACTGGGACTACCGGGCGGGCTCGTTCCACAAGGGCATGGGCATGCGCATCGACCTGGTCTACGCGAACCCGGCGCTGGCCGGCGCGGTGTCCGGGGCCTGGGTGGACCGGGAGGCGCGCAAGGGCAAGGGTCCCAGCGACCACGCGCCGGTCATCGTGGACCTGAGCCTGTAGCCGGGCGTCACCCGGCGCAGCTGTCTCGGAACGTCAGCCTGCCTCCCAGCGGGCCCCGGCCCGGCGGGCCAGGATGTGCGCGACCAGGTCCCGCGCCGCCCCGGCCGGCAGGTCGGCCGAGCCGCGCCACACCACCCGCAGCGGGCGCCGCAGGTCCAGGCCGGTCACCGCGACCTCGATCAGCCGGCCCGCAGCCAGGTCGTCGCCGACCGACAGGCGGCTGAGCACCGCCGGGGCCGCGCCGGCCAGCACGGCGGCCCGGATGGCCGAGGTGGTGGACAGCGACAGCACGGCCGGGGCCTGGGCCGCGCCCGGCCCCAGGCCGCGGGCCAGCGCCGCGGCCAGCACCTCCCTGGTGCCCGAGCCCTCTTCCCGGCTGACCAGCGGCGTGGCGACCAGCTCGGCCGGGGTGACGGCGCGGCGGCGGGCCCACGGATGCCCGGGCGGCACGACCAGCACCAGCCGGTCGTGCCCGACGGTCTTGCTGCGCAGCGACCGGGGCACGTGCGGTCCCTCGACGAACCCGAGGTCGGCCCGGCCGTCGCTGACCCGGGCCAGCACCGCGTCGCTGTTGGCAGCGGTGAGCACGATCTCGGCGGCCGACTGGCCCGGCCGCCCGGCCGCCGCGGCGCGGAACGCCACCAGGCAGCCGGGCAGCAGCGCCTCGGCCACCGTGAGGCTGGCGCTGACCCGGAGCCGGCTGTGCCGATCCTGGCGCAGCGCGGAGATCCCGGCGTCCAGCTCGGCGGCCACGTCGAGCAGCCGGGCCGCCCACTCGGCCACCACCACGCCCTCGTCGGTCAGGCTGGACCCGCGCGGCGTCCGGCTGACCAGCGGCACGCCGGTCTGGGCCTCGATGGCCCGGATGCGCGAGGAGACCGCCTGCTGGCTGACGCCCAGCTCGCCGGCGGCGCTGTTCAGGCTGCCCGTCCGGGCCACGGTGAGCAGCACCTCCAGCGCCGGGAGGTCGGGCACGTGTCCGCTGAGCCGCATGCGCCCCAGGCTATCTAGTTACAAGCGGTACTTGTAAGGCAGCAAGAACGGCCCAGCTACCGGAGTCGGCCGCCACCTGGCAGCGTCAGGAGCATGACGACAACCGCGGACCGGCCCGCCCCGGCCCTGGCCGCCGCCCGGCCGCCCAGGTTCGGCCTGCTGGCCGACCTGGACCGGCCCGCCCGGGCCTTCGCGCACATCACCCCGAACTGGTACGCCGCGGTCATGGGCACCGGCATCGTCGCCGTCGCGGCCGCGTCGCTGCCCGAGCAGTTCCCCGGCCTGCGCGCCGCGGCCACCGTGGTCTGGGCCCTGGCCGCCGGGCTGCTGGTCGCGGTGACCGCCGCCACCGCTGCCCACTGGCGGCGGCACCCGCAGGCGGCCAGGGCGCACGCCCGCGACCCGGTCATGGTGATGTTCTACGGCGCCCCGCCGATGGCCCTGCTGACCGTCGGCGCCGGACTGCTGCTGCTCGGCCGCCAGGTCGTCGGCCTGCGGCTGGCGGTGGACGCGGACTGGGCGCTGTGGCTGGCCGGCACCACGCTCGGCCTGGTCACCGCGACCGCCGTGCCCTGCCTGATGTTCACCCGGCACCGGGTCCAGCCCGGCCCGGCGTTCGGCGGCTGGCTGATGCCCGTCGTGCCGCCGCTGGTATCCGCCTCCACCGGCGCCCTGCTCCTGCCCCACCTGGCCGATGCCCAGGCCCGGCTGGCCCTGCTGCTGGCCTGCTACGCCATGTTCGGGCTCAGCGTGCTGGCCTCGCTGATCGTGATCACGCTGATCTGGGGCCGGCTGGCCAGCCACGGCGTCGGCCCGGCCCGGCTGGTCCCGACCCTGTGGCTAATCCTGGGCCCGCTCGGCCAGTCGGTCACGGCGGCCAACCTGCTCGGGCTGGTGGCCCGCGACGCGCTGCCCGCCCCCTACGCCAAGGCCCTGCGGATGCTCGGCGTGCTGTACGGCGTGCCGGTCTGGGGCTTCGCCGTGCTGTGGACGGCCATCGCGGCGGCGATCACGCTGCGCACCGCGCGCCGCCACCTGCCGTTCTCGCTGACCTGGTGGTCATTCACGTTCCCGGTCGGCACCTGCGTCACCGCCACCACGACGCTGGCCGCGCCGACCGGGTCGGTGGCCCTCCGGGTGGCCGCCGCGGTCTGGTACGCCGGGCTGGTCCTCGCCTGGCTCACCGTCGCCCTCCGCACCGCCCACGGCACCGCCCGAGGCCGGCTGCTGCTTCCCCCTCCGGGGCAACCGGCACATACCTCGCGGTAGTGCGCGGCGGACTGTCCGCCCGGACCCGGCCGATGTCAAGATGGCCGGAACGGCCAGATGATCGGGGGACAGATGGCGGACGAACTGGTGGTAGTCGGCGTTGACGGCTCAGCCGAATCCATCGAGGCCCTGCGCTGGGCGGCCCGGTACGCCGAGACCAGCGGCGCGACCATCCGCGCCGTGCGCGCCTGGCACTACCCGGCCGCGGTGGGCCCGAGCCCGGCGGGCCGGGCCCCCCATCCAGTCACCGACCAGGTCCAGCAGGAGATGCTGGACCAGCTCGACGATGCGCTGTCCGCGGTCTACCCCGGCGGGCCGCCGGACCACGTGCAGACCCGGCTGGCCTACGGCCATTCGGCCAGCGCGCTGGTCTCCGAAGCGCAGGAGGCCGACCTGCTGGTGGTCGGCAACAAGGGCCGCGGCGCGTTCGCCGGCATGCTGCTGGGCTCGGTGAGCATGCACTGTGTCACCACGGCCCCCTGCCCGGTCCTGGTCATCCGCCGCTCCTGACCAGGCCGACGCTCAGGACGAGTCGTCGCGGCGGGCGCGCTGGGCGGGCTCGCGGCCGGGGGGCTGGCGCGGCCGGGGCCGCTGGGCCTGCTCGGGGATCTTGCGGATCTTGGTGCCGCCGGGGCCGACCCGGACCTGCTCGCCGTAGTGCAGCAGGTCCAGGTGCCCCTCGCCGTTGCAGGTGTAGCGGACCTCACCGGCGCTGATCGCCACGTTCAGGTGCGTACCCTGCCAGAGCAGGTTGAAGGTCAGCGACTTCAGCGCGCCGGGCAGCCGGGGCGAGAACGACGGCATGCTGTCCAGTGTGTCGCGCAGGCCGCCGAATCCGCACACGGCCACCAGCCAGGCCCCGGCCAGCGACGCGATGTGCAGGCCGTCGCCGGTGTTGTGCTCCAGGTCGTCGAGGTCCATCAGCGCGGCCTCGCCCCAGTAGTCGTAGGCCAGGTCCAGGTGCCCGGTCTCGGCCGCGATGATGCCCTGGACGCAGGCCGACAGCGAGGAGTCGCGCACGGTCAGCCGCTCGTAGTACTCGAAGTCGCGCTGCTTCTGCTCGGCGGTGAACTCGTGGCTGGCCCGGAACAGGGCCATGACCAGGTCAGCCTGCTTGACCACCTGCTTGCGGTACAGGTCGAAGTACGGGAAGTTCAGCAGCAGCGGGTACTGCTCGGGGTTGGTGCCGTCGAAGTCCCAGACCGCGTGGTCGGTGAACCCGTCGGCCTGCTGGTGCACCTCCAGCCGCTCGTCGTAGGGCAGCCGCATGTGGTCGGCGGCGCGCTGCCAGGTCTCCACCTCGGCGTCGTCCACGTCGGGCCAGCCCGTCCGGTCCGCGTCCGGGCTCTGCAGCACCGCCACCGCCGCGAGCAGGTTCCGCTTGGCCATCAGGTTGGTGTAGACGTTGTTGTCCGCGACGGCGCTGTACTCGTCCGGCCCGGTCACGCCGTCGATCCGGAACTCGCCGGCCGCGTCGAAGTATCCCAGCGACACCCACAGCCGGGCCGTCTCGACCAGCATCTCGATCACGAACCGCCGGACGTAGTCCGGGGACCCGGCCACCAGCATGAACCGGGCCACCGCGTCGGCGACGTCGGCGGTCACGTGGAACGCCGCGGTGCCGGCCGGCCAGTAGGCCGAGCACTCCTCGCCCGCGATGGTCCGCCACGGGAACGCCGCGCCGGCCAGCCCGAGCTGCTTGGCCCGCTCGCGGGCCTGGGGCAGGATCGAGTGCCGCCAGCGGATCGCGTCCGCGGCCGCCGTCGGCAGCGTGTAGGTCAGCACCGGCAGCACGTAGCTCTCGGTGTCCCAGAACGCGTGGCCGTCGTAGCCGGGACCGGTCAGGCCCTTGGCCGGGATGGCCCGTCCCTCAGCCCGCGCGCCGGCCTGGAGGATCTGGAAGATCCCGAACCGGACAGCCTGCTGGATCTCCGGATCGCCGTCCACGTGCACGTCGGCATGGGCCCAGAAGTCGTCCAGGTACTGCTTCTGCTCAGCTTGCATGCCGTCCCAGCCGGCGTGCCCGGCCGCCGCCAGCGCGGCGGCCACCTGGTCGCGCAGCGCCGGGACGGACCGCTCAGCCGACCAGCCGTAAGCGACCAGCTTGACCAGCTTCACCTTCTCCCCCGGCTTGAGATCGGCGATGACCGTGACCCGGGCCGAGTCCTCGTATGACTCGGTCTCGGTCTCCCACGGCTGCGGCGCGTCGCAGATGTGCGTCATCGCCGCGGCCAGCCGCAGCCCGCTGCGCCGGGTCCGGTGGGCCAGGTAGCCCTGCACGCCCATGGCCCGGTGCTCCACGGACTCCAGCCCCGCCTCCAGCGCGGCCGCCACCCGCGGGTCCTTGCTCATCACGGGCAGCTGCTCGTTGGCCACCAGCTCGGATTGCACGACCACCCTGGCCGGCGCGTCGAGCACCTCCACCTCGTACTCGATGGCCATCACGGCCCGCTGGACCAGGGACACCATCCTCGTGCTGCGCACCCGGATCTGGCGGTGGCCGGGCGAGTGCCACTCCACCTGGCGGTGCAGCAGCCCGGTGCGGAAGTCCAGCGTCCGCTCGTGGTGCAGCAGCCGCCCGTAGCGCACGTCGAACAGCTCGTCGGCGACCAGCAGCCGGATCAGCTTGCCGTTGGTCACGTTCACGACGGTCTGCCCGGCTTCGGGGTAGCCGTAGCCGGCCTCGGCGTAGGGCAGCGGCCGGGCCTCGTAGAACCCGTTCAGGTAGGTGCCGGGCAGCCCGTGCGGCTCGCCCTCGTCCATGTTGCCGCGCACCCCGATGTGCCCGTTGCCCAGCGCGAAGACCGACTCGGTCTGGGCCAGCCGGTCCCGGTCCAGGTGGTTCTCCCGCAGCATCCAGGGGTGGGTCTCGAAGGCCGGGTGCGGGATCACCGGCCGCCGCCCTGGCCGTCGTCGTCGAGCAGCTCGGACAGGTCCTGCACGACCCGGCTGGCCCCGTGCTCGGCCAGGGCCTGCGCCTGCCCGACCCGGTCCACCCCGACCACGAAGCCGAAGTGGCCCGCGTGCCCGGAGGCCACCCCGGACAGCGCGTCCTCGAACACGGCCGCGCGGGCGGGCTCGACGCCGAGCTCGCGGGCCGCGTACAGGTAGGTGTCGGGGGCGGGCTTGCCGTGCAGGTGCTGCTCCGCCACGGTTACCCCGTCGACCCGGATCTCGAAGAAGCGGGCCAGCCCGGTCACCTCGAGCACCTGCTTGGTGTTGGCGCTGGAGGACACCACGGCCCGGTGCAGCCCGGCCTTCTGGACCGCCTCCAGGTACGTGACCGAGCCGTCGTATACCTCGACGCCGTGCTCGCTGATCTGCTTGAGCAGCAGCTCGTTCTTGCGGTCGCCCAGGCCGTAGATGGTCTCGGCGGTCGGGGGGTCGCCGGGCTTGCCCTCGGGCAGGGTGATCCCGCGCGAGGCCAGGAAGTCCCGGACGCCGTCCTCCCGCGGCTTGCCGTCGACGTACTCGTCGTAGTCGTCGTGGATGTCAAACGGGGTGAACCGCGCCCCGGTGGTGTCGGCGGTCTTGCGCAGGAAGTCATCGAACATCTGCTTCCAGGCCGCGGCGTGCACCGCCGCGGTCTTGGTCAGCACGCCGTCGAGGTCGAAGAGACAGGCCTGGATGTCATCGGGTAGACCGAGCACGCCCTCTTTCTACCACCGGAGCCTGAACGAACAGCGTCTACGGGGGGCGGGCGTGGCGGCGGCCCGGCGGCCGGCCGGGACGATATGGCATGCTGACCGCCCTATGGGCGAAGGCATTGACGACGCTGGCCAGCCTGTCGTCACGGTGATCGGGATCGGCGAGGACGGCTGGGACGGCCTGGGCGCCGCGGCCCGCGCCGCCCTGGCGCAGGCCCGGCTGATCGTGGGCAGCGCGCGGCAGCTCGGCCTGCTGCCTGCCGGGCTGGAGGCGCGCCGCGAGCCGCTGCCCGCACCGCTGCTGGAGCAGCTAGACCAGCTGATCCAGCCCGGGCTCTGCCTGCTGGCCAGCGGGGACCCGATGCTGCACGGCATCGGGGCGACGCTGGCCCGGCGGCTCGGACCGGGGCGGCTGCGGGTCTTCCCCGGCGTGTCGTCGATCGCGCTGGCCTGCGCCCGGCTGGGCTGGCCGGAGCACGAGACGGAGGTCGTCTCGCTCGTGGCCCGGCCAGCGGAGGCCGCGCTGGCGGCGATGCGGCCGGGCGGACGGGTCATGCTGCTGTGCCGTGACGGCCGGACCCCCGGCCAGGTGGCGGGGCTGCTGGCGGAGCACGGCTGGGGCGACAGCGAGCTCACCGTGCTGGAGCGGCTGGGCGGCCCGGCCGAGCGCGTGGCCGGCCCGGTGCGGGCGAGCGACCTGGGCCGCCCCGCGGCGGTGCCGACCGAGACGACCGACACCGCGACCGACACCGCGGCCGACACCGCGGCCGACACCGGCTTCGCCGACCTGTGCGTGGTGGGTGTCCGGCCGCGGGCCGGCGACGGTGCCCGGGCCGCGGGGCGGCTGCCTGGCCTGCCGGACGCCGCGTTCGAGACCGACGGCCAGCTGACCCGCCGGGAACTGCGGGTGCTGGCCCTGGCCGCGCTGCGGCCGGGGCCTGGCGAGCTGCTCTGGGACGTGGGCGCGGGCAGCGGCAGCGTGGGCATCGAGTGGCTGCGCGCCGGGCCGCTGGCCCGCGCCGTCGCGGTG
>JBOHCO010001619.1:0-1717 GCA_050698895.1 Streptosporangiaceae bacterium | reverse complement strand
GGGCATAGCTCGCCAACGGGTTCCTCCCTCAGCCGCCAACCAAGACGGCGTAAGCGAAATTAATGTCGCGGCACCGGCCGCACAAGGTTCCTGACTGAATTACCGGGCCCCATTAATCGGTCTCCGGCCTGCGGAAACCCCGTGGTGGTACAGGCAAGACCCAGGCTGGGTATCGCCGATACAGGTGCGGGGTATGCGCATTACCCGCCGGGGGCATCACCGTCTGGCCGCATATCCGGAGAACCCTTTCCGGCGTATTCGGATAACACGGTTTGGCGGGTGCTGGCGCCCCGTGCTGCCGCAGGTGGCAGACTCTCCCTGCTACTCAGGAAAGGGAGGCGGGCATGGAGGCCAGCCCGGCGGCGAAGCTCTGCGGCTTCCTCATCCTGCTGGTCGTCGTGTTTATCGCCGCCTACGCGGCCGGAGCGCACCAGGGTCCCGTGGTCACCCGCTCCCATCCGGGTCACGGCCCGGCCATGAACATGAACATGAACATGGGCCATCCGTGAGCGAGGTGACGGCCCGCGCCGCCCGTCAGCCCCCCGAGGACCTGCTGGAACTGGTCGTCGGCGGGATGACGTGCAGCGCCTGCGCGGCGCGCATCGAGCGCCGGCTGAACCGCCTGGACGGAGTCAGCGCGACCGTCAGCTACGCCACCGAGCGCGCCTATGTCACCAGCACCGGCGGCCGCGACACCGCCGAGCTGGTCAGCGTCATCGAGGCCACCGGCTACACCGCCGTGGCGGCTAGTCATGAGTCAGACCAGGACGAGGCGCCCGGCCGGGCCCGGATGCTCGGCTGGCGGCTGGCGGTGTGCGGCCCCCTGGCCGTGGCGGTGATCGTCATGGCCATGGTGCCCGCGGCGCAGTTCCCCGGCTGGCAGTGGGTGAGCCTGCTGCTGGCCGGCCCGGTCGCCGTCTGGGGCGCCTGGCCGTTCCACCGGGCCGCCTGGCTGGGCCTCGGCCACGGCACCGCGACCATGGACACCCTGGTCAGCCTGGGCGTCAGCGCCTCGCTGGGCTGGTCGCTCTACGCCCTGTTCGTCGGCAGCGCGGGCACGATCGGCATGCGGATGCCGTTCAGCTTCGTGCTCAGCACGGCCAGCGGGAGCAGCATCTACCTGGACGCGGCGGCCGGCGTGACCGCCGCCGTGCTGGCCGGCCGGTACCTGGAGTCCAGGGCCAAGGACCGGTCGGGCGCCGCCCTGACGGCGCTGGCCGAGCTGGGGGCCAAGACCGTGCTCGTGGTCACCGGCGACGGCCAGCGCCAGGTGCCCATCGCCGAGCTGGCCGCCGGCGAGCAGTTCATCGTGCGCCCCGGCGAGCGCATCGCCACCGACGGGGTGGTCACCGGCGGGCGCTCGGCCGTGGACGCGTCCCTGCTCACCGGCGAGTCCGGGCCGGCCGAGGTCGGCCCGGGCGACGAGGTGACCGGGGCATCGGTCAACATGAGCGGCAGGCTGGTCGTGCGGGCCAGCCGGGTCGGCGCCGACACCATGCTGGCCCAGATCACCCGGCTGGTCAGCCAGGCGCTGGCCAGCAAGGCGGCCGCGCAGCGGCTGGCCGACCGGATCGCCGCGGTCTTCGTGCCGTGCGTGATCACCCTGGCCGTGGTGACGCTCGGCTTCTGGCTGGGCGCCGGCTGGACGGCTGCCGCGGCCGCGAGCGCCGCGGTGGCCGTCCTGGTGGTGGCCTGCCCGTGCGCGCTGGGCCTGGCC
>JBOHCO010001618.1:0-1127 GCA_050698895.1 Streptosporangiaceae bacterium | reverse complement strand
GTGTCGGCCCGCCCCTCCGCAGGGTCCTGCGCTGACCGACCTGATCGGCCAAGATCGATGTCCGGCTGGTCGCCCCTAGGGCGTTGCCAACGGGATACTCACGACCGTGCTACTCCACCGCTGCCGGCACCGGCACGATGCTGACCGACCGGCGGCCGCGCCGGTTGCCGAACTCGACCTTGCCCGGCACCAGGGCGAACAGCGTGTCGTCCCCGCCCTTGCCCACGCCGACGCCGGGGTGGAAGTGCGTGCCGTGCTGGCGCACGATGATCTCGCCCGCGCCGACCAGTTGGCCGCCGAAGCGCTTCACGCCGAGGCGCTGGGCGTTGGAGTCACGGCCGTTCCGGCTGGAGGACGCGCCCTTCTTGTGTGCCATCTCAGCCCTTCTTCCCCGCGGAGGCCGTCGCCTTGCTGGCCCCGGCCTTGCTAGCGCTGGCCTTGCTAGCGCTGGCCTGGCCGGAGCTGATGCCGGTCACCCGCACCTGCGTGTACTTCTGGCGGTGGCCGAGCCGGCGCCGGTAGCCGGTCTTGTTCTTGTACAGAACCATGTTGATCTTGGGGCCGCTGGCCGGGCCGACGATCTCGGCGGTGACCTCATAGCGGCCAACCTCTGCCGGGTCGCTGACCACGTTGCCGTCGTCCACCACCAGCAAGGCGGGCAGCGTCACGCTGGAACCGACCTCACCGGCGAGCTTGTCAACGGTCAGGACGTCGTCTACCGACGCCTTCTCCTGCCTGCCGCCGCAGCGCACGATCGCGTACACCGAGAACTCTCTCCCTTGCGCCAGCCCCAGATCAATGGACACCATCCGGGGGGCCCGTCTACGTCGCGCACCGCCTGTCCAGCCGCGGTGCAGCCAGATCTATCCCATGCGCCGACGACAAAGGATATCAGACCCAGCCGCCCACCAACTGCGACTGTCAGCCGCCTGCCAACGACCGCTGACCGCCGACTGCTGTCAGCGGTGGCCCAGGCCAGAGTGGCCCGTGGGACCCATGGGCTACGTGTGACCAGCTTGGCCGGGGCCGCGGTCCGGCCAGCGACGTGGTTGTGGCTCTCACGTCGTTACGCCCCGTTGGCCGCGGACGGGATGGCTCATGGCTGGCGCTCTGGTGCTGCTCTAGCA
>JBOHCO010001617.1:0-1200 GCA_050698895.1 Streptosporangiaceae bacterium | reverse complement strand
GCCTGCCCCGGCAGAGCGTCGCGGGGAACGCGGGCAGCCTGGTCGCCACCGGCCCGCGGGACCTGTGGATGTCGTGGTTCCCGACCAAGAGCGGCGCGCCGGGGTACCTGCTGCACTGGGCGGGCGGTCGCTGGAGCAAGGTCCGGCCGCCCGGCGGTGATTCCGGCAGCCCCGCGGTGGGCGACGGTGCGGGCGGCCTCTGGGGCATCGGCCTCACGCCCGGGCCGAACGGCGTGCAGCTGTTCCTGCACTGGCGCGCGGGCCGCTGGACCATCACGAAGGTGCCCAACGGGACCCACGAGCCGGGCAACGTGGACGAGCTGGCCCTGATCGGCGGCACCCGGTCGGTGTGGGCGACCGGCAACGTGTTCGGCCCCGGCGACGGCACCATACTCAACCGCGGCACCATCTGGCGGTATACCCCCTAGGGCGGGCCGCCCGGCTCCGGTCAGGTGCCGGGCACCGCCAGGCGGTGCCAGGTGCGGCCGCCGTTGGTGGTGCGCCACAGCGACGGGCCCGCGATCCAGCCGGTCTGGCTGGTCACGAAGTCCACCACCGGGGGCGTCGGGTCGTCGTAGGCGTAGTAGACGCGGAAGGTCACGTTGCTGGTGATGGTGCGCCAGGTCCGCCCGGCGTTGTCGGTGGCCAGGATGTGGTCGCCGGCCACCAGCCGCCACATCGTCCCGCTGATGGCGTCCGCCGCCCAGCCCTGCGGCGCGCCGGGCGGGGTGACCGGCCGCCAGGCCCGGCCGCGGTCGGTGCTGACGTCGACCACGGACCTCAGCGGCGAGCCGTCGATGGTGTAGCCGACCGCACCCCGGCGCCCGGACACCAGCGGCCGGCCGGCGAACCCGGAGCCGGAGTCGACCGGGCCGCCGGGCGGGGCGGCGACCCGGCGCTTGACCCAGGTCTTGCCGCCGTTGGCGGTCTCGTACAGGGGCGCGGCCTTGGGGCAGGTGAAGCTGGCCCAGCCGGTCGTCGGGCTGGTGAACTCCAGGTCCTTGTCGCATCCCCAGGGCAGCGAGCCGGGCTTGTCGGCGTCCGGGCCGGTGACCGAGACCCGCTGCCAGTGCCGGCCGCCGTCGGTGGTCCGGTACAGGTCCACGCCCTCGGAGCCGACGTAGGGCGGCTCGGCCTGGCACCAGCCGACCGACGGGGTGACGAAGTCCAGGCCGCAGTCGTAGACGTATTTCGAGAAGC
>JBOHCO010001616.1:0-2236 GCA_050698895.1 Streptosporangiaceae bacterium | reverse complement strand
AGGGTGATGCCGGCCTTCTTCAGCGCCGCGATGGCCGGCTGCACGAAGGTCTGGGAGCCGATGTCGTTGCCGAACGCCAGGGCGATCCGCTTGTAGTGCAGCTTCTGCGCGATCGCCACCATGGCGTAGGACTCTTCGAGGTCGGGCGGGACGAGCCGGTAGAAGTACGGGTAGTGCACGTGGTCGAACTCGGATTCCCCGGTCATGCAGAACGACGTCATCTTGTGCGCGTTGAAGATCGGGACGACCGAGGCGGCCTCGTCGGAGGTGCACCCGATGATCAGGGCCAGGCTGGGCGTGGTGGCGAACATCTGGTTGACCGCGGGCACCGCGTCGGCCGGGTCGCCGCGGGTGTCCACGCTCTTGCAGGCCAGCTTGTGGCCGAGCACCCCGCCGGCCGCGTTGATGGCCGAGGTGGCGCCGTAGCAGGAGGCCAGGTAGGTCGGGCCGAGCGCGGCGTCGGGCCCGCTGAACGGGGCGACGTCGGCGACGGTGAGCGACGAGCCGGAGGCGGTCGACCCGCTGCTGCTGCCGCCGGGGTTCGAGGCGCTGGTGCCGGACTTGGTGCTGCCGCAGGCGGTCAGCGCGACAGCCAGCGCGGCCGCGGCCAGCGCCGCGATGGTTCTGCTCATGGTCCCTCCCAGGACTCCTACAACCCACCCGCGGGCGCCAGGGGCTGCCACCGCCAGTCGGCGGGCGCGTCGGCCTCGGCGACGATGCGGTTGCGGATGGTGCCGACCTGCTCGACGGTGACCTCGATGACGTCGCCGGGCTGCATCCAGACCGGAGGCGTCCGGGCGAATCCGACCCCGGCCGGGGTGCCGGTGGCGATCACGTCGCCGGGGACCAGCCGGGTGAAGGACGAGAAGAACTCGACCGCGCTGGGCACGTCCACGAGCATCAGCGAGGTTCGCGACGACTGCATGACGGTGCCGTTCAGGGTGGAGCTGATGGCCAGGTCGCTCACGTCGACCTCGTCCGGGGTGACGACCTCGGGGCCGATGGGCATGCTGCCCTCGAAGTTCTTGCCGGCCGTCCACTGGCTGGCCGCGCGCTGCCAGTCGCGGGCCGAGGCGTCGTTGAGCACCACGAAGCCGGCGATGGCGTCCAGCGCCTTGTCGGCGCGGATGTACCGGCCGCCGGCGCCGATCACGATGCCGAGCTCGGCCTCGTAGTCGAAGCGCTCGCTCAGCGCGGGCTTGACCATGTCGGCGTAGGGGCCCAGCACGCTGCCCGCGCCGCGCACGAACGCGTCGGGGAAGGTGGGCACCGCGCGGCCGCCTTCCAGCGCGTGCGCGGAGTAGTTCAGGCCCAGGCACAGCACGCGCGGCGGGGTGGGCGTGGCGGGCGCGAACTCGGCCTCGGTGACCGCCCGGCCGTCCAGGTCGGCCAGCCGCCGCAGGCGGTCCATGGCCAGCGGGCCGCGGTCCAGGACCCGCTGGAGCGTGGCGAGCTCGGCGTCGCCGGTCTCGGCGGTGGCATCCACGTAGCCGGACCGGCCCCGGACGTGCAGCCGCGGACCGTCGGGTGTAGCAATGGTGGCGAGCCGCACCGGTTGCCTCCTGATCAGATTGGTTGAGTTGACCTGGATTGGTTGAGCATAGGTCGCACCAATGAGGGCGGTCAAGAGGGGCTCCGGGCGACTTTTGTTGACGTGTTACCCACAGTGTGAGCACATTGGTAAGATTGGTTGCACGCGGTGGCGGTGACCAGCTAGCGCGGCGGAGGGTTGATGGAGGGGAGGGCCCCGGGCGGGGCAGGCGGCGCGGGTAGCGCGCTGGACACGGCGAGCGCCGTCGACACCGCGGGCGAGCACGGGCCGCGGCTGGCCGGGCTGATCCTGGCCGAGTGGCAGCGGGCCGGGCTCGGGCCGGGGTCCCGGCTGCCCACCGAGCGCCAGCTGGCGCTCGAGCTGGGCGTGACCCGGTCGTCGGTACGGCACGCGCTGGCCTTGCTGGAGGCGCAGGGGCGGATCTCCCGTGAGGTCGGCCGGGGCACGTTCCTGCGCGAGCCGGCGGCAGGCGAGACCGGGCCTGGGCCGCGGCCGGCGGGCGGGGACGGGGCTGGCGGCGGGGACTTCGCGCCTGCCGACGTGATGATGGTCCGGCGGCTGCTAGAGCCGATCGTGATGCGGCTGGTAGTGTGATGGTCAATGTGCTCGTAGTTGGAAGAGATTGAAGGGTTTCTGTGAGTCGGTGTACACGGTTCTTGGTACTATGATTTTGTGTTCTTGGAC
>JBOHCO010001615.1:0-10028 GCA_050698895.1 Streptosporangiaceae bacterium | reverse complement strand
CGATCCTGGAGCCTAAAACCCAGGAACAGGCCGAGCGGACGGCCTCGATGCCGTTCATCTTCCCGCACGTCGCGCTGATGCCCGACGCTCACCTGGGCAAGGGCAGCACGGTCGGCTCGGTGATCCCCACGCTGCGGGCCATCATCCCGGCTGCGGTCGGGGTCGATATCGGCTGCGGAATGCGCGCCGTGCGGACTCAGTTCACCGCCGAGGATGTGCGTCGGCACGGCAATCTGGCCGACCTGCGAGAGTCGATTGAGCGAGCCATTCCACTGTCGGCCGGTAAATACAACAGCGCCATTTACAGCGCTCAGACTGCCGAGCGCATTGCCGAGCTGGAGAATCGCGACGGCATTCAGAGCGCAGAGAAGATCGCGCCCAACTGGCGGCTCCAGATGGGCTCGCTAGGCTCAGGAAATCATTTTGTTGAACTTTCGACTGATGAGCAGGATCGGGTCTGGGCGTTCCTGCACTCGGGCAGCCGCGGCGTCGGCAACAAGCTCGCCACCCGGCACATCCGCGTGGCCCAGGAGCTGTGCGAGCGCTGGTGGATCAGCCTGCCCGACCGCGACCTGGCCTACCTGGTCGAGGGCACGAACGAGTTCTGGGCCTACATCCGCGACCTGCGCTGGGCCCAGCACTTCGCGCTGCTGAACCGGGCCGAGATGATGCATCGGGTCATCGACTGCCTGGCCGGCTGGATGGGCGAGCCGGTGGAGCAGGCTGAGGTCGTGCAGTGCCACCACAACTACACCGAGCAGGAGGAGCATTTTTCGAAGCAGGTGTGGCTGTCCCGCAAGGGCGCGATCGACGCCAGCCCCGGCACGCCGGGGCTGATCCCTGGCTCGATGGGCACCCGGTCGTATGTCGTCACGGGCAAGGGGAACCGGATGTCGCTGAACTCCTCGCCGCACGGCGCGGGCCGGGAGTACAGCCGCTCCGCAGCGCGGCGCAAGTTCACCCGCACCGAGCTGGAGGAGGCGATGACCGGCATCGAGTGGCGGCACACCGATGCGTTCCTGGACGAGATCCCGGCCGCTTACAAGCCGATTGACCAGATCATGGCGGACGCGGCCGACCTGGTGGAGGTCCGCCACACGCTCCGGCAGATCGTCAACGTCAAGGGCGACTAGGGGAGGCCGGCCGCGGTCAGGTGCCGGGGCCGGCCAGGCCCAGCAGCCGGGCCGCGTTCTCCTTGAGGATCAGCGGGCGGGCCTCGGGCTTGATGTCCAGCTCCGCGAAGTCGGCCAGCCACCGGTCGGGCGTGATGACCGGGAAGTCCGAGCCGAACAGCACCTTGCGCCGCAGTAGGCCGCCCGCGGCCCGGACGAGCTGGGGCGGGAAGTAGCGCGGCGACCAGCCGGACAGGTCGATGAACACGTTGGCCTTGTGGGTGGCCATCGAGATGGCGGCATCCTGCCAGGGCACCGACGGGTGGGCCAGGATGATCGTCAGCTCGGGCAGGTCGGCGGCCACGTCGTCGATCAGCATCGGGTCGGAGTAGCGCAGCTTGATGCCGCGGCCACCGGGCAGGCCAGCGCCGATCCCGGTCTGGCCGGTGTGGAAGATGACCGGCAGGCCGAGCTCGGCCGCGGCCTCGTAGAGCGGGTAGTGGGCCCGGTCGCTGGGCACGAACGCCTGGAGCGAGGGGTGCAGCTTGAGGCCGCGGGCCCCGGCGGCGGCCAGTTCCCGCAGCCGGCCGGCGGCGTCGGAGACCAGCGGGTCGACCGAGGCGAACGGGATCACCACGTCGTCGTAGGCCCGGGCCTCGGCGATGATCTGGGCGCTGGACACCGGCGGGTGGCCGGTCGCGGTCTGGGCGTCGACGGTGAACACCACGGCGGCCAGGCCGCGCTCGCGGTAGTAGGCGGCGATGTCGGCCAGGCTGGGAGTTCGGTTGACCCCGGCCTTGAAGTAGGCCGCCGAGGCCGCCATCAGCTCGTCATCCAGCGCGTGGCGCCCGTGCCCGTCGTCCTCGACGTGCACGTGGGTATCGATCGCGGTGACCGCGTCCAGGTCTATAGGCATCGGGGATCCAGCTTCCGGGAGACGGCGGCGCGGTCGATGGCGTGAGCATCACAGTAGGCGGGTACCCGGCGACCCGGCGCGGCCCGGGGACCCGCCGGGCGCAATACTGGCCTGGATGGCGAGCACACCGGGCCGGGCACCGGCCAGTACGGGTCCGGCCAGCGCGGCACCCGCCGCGGAACTCGCCGCGGAGCTGCGCCGGGCTGGGCTGTCGGAGGTCAGCGACACCGCGCTGCGCCGTGCGCTCTACACCAGCGACGCCTCGCTGTACCGGGTCACCCCGGCGGTGGTGGCCGGCCCCCGCGACGCCGACGAGGTCGCGGCCGCGCTGGAGGTATGCACGGCTCTCGGCGTGCCGCTGACCTGCCGCGGGGCCGGGACGTCCATCGCGGGCAACGCGATCGGCGCCGGCCTGATCCTGGACTTCAGCCGGCACATGGCGAGCATCCTCAGCCTGGACCCGGAAGCGGGCGCGGCGACCGTGCAGCCGGGCGTGGTGCAGGCCCAGCTGCAGCGCGCGGCCGCCCCGCACGGGCTGCGCTTCGGGCCGGACCCGTCCACGCACGACCGGTGCACCATCGGCGGGATGATCGGCAACGACTCCTGCGGCTCGCGCTCCCTCCAGTACGGCAAGACCTCCGACAACGTGCTCGGCCTGGAGGTCCTGACCGGGACCGGCCGCCGGCTCCGGCTGGCCGGACCGCGGGACGGGGCCGCCGACGGACCGGGCCGCGGCGATCCTCAGCTCGAGGCGGCCCTGGGCGCGATCGTGACCGACGGCCTGGCCACCATCCGGACCGAGCTGGGCCGGTTCGGCCGGCAGGTGTCCGGCTACGCGCTCCAGCACCTGCTGCCCGAGCGCGGCTTCGACGTGGCCCGGGCCCTGACCGGCAGCGAGGGCACGCTGGCCATCGTGACCGGCGCGACCGTGCGGCTGGTCCGCGACCCGCCGCACCGGGTGCTGGCCGTGCTCGGCTTCCCGGACATGTTCGCCGCCGCCGACGCCGTGCCCCTGATCCTGCCGCTGCAGCCGGCGACCTGCGAGGGCATGGACTCGCGCCTGGTCGACGTGGTCCGCGAGCTGCGCGGCGGCGACGCCGTGCCCGAGCTGCCGCCGGGCTCAGGCTGGCTGTTCGTGGAGGTGACCGGGGACACGCCGGAGGAGGCGCTGAGCCAGGCCCAGCAGGTCATCAAGACCGCCGGCGCGGTGTCCGGCCAGGTGGTGACCGACGCCGCGCACGCCGCGGCGCTGTGGCAGATCCGCGAGCAGGGCGCGGGCCTGGCCGGGCGGACCGGGCCGGGCGGGGCGCCCGCCTATCCCGGCTGGGAGGACTCGGCGGTGCCGCCGGAGTCGGTCGGGCGCTACCTGCGCGACCTGGACGACCTGATGGGCCGCCACGGGCTGGCCGGCATCCCCTACGGCCACTTCGGCGACGGCTGCGTGCACCTGCGGCTGGACTTCCCGCTGGACCAGCCCGGCGGCCGCGCCGTGCTGCGCGAGTTCCTGCGCGAGGCGGCCGAGCTGGTCACCGGCTACGGCGGGTCGCTGTCCGGCGAGCACGGGGACGGCCGGACCCGCAGCGAGCTGCTGCCGGTGATGTACTCGGCCGCGGCCATGGAGCTGTTCGGCCGGGTCAAGGAGGTATTCGACCCGGCCGGGGTGTTGAACCCCGGCGTGCTGGTCCGGCCGCGGCCGCTGGACGCCGACATCCGGGTCCGGCCCGCGCCGCGGGCCGGGGGCGCCGGGCCCGGCGGCCGCAGGCGGCTCGGGCTGATGTTCGGCCACGATGGCGGGGACTTCGCGGTGGCCGTGCACCGCTGCACTGGCGTGGGCAAGTGCGTGGCCAGCACGGCGGGCACCAGCCGGGTCATGTGCCCGTCCTACCAGGCCACCAGGGACGAGAAGGACTCCACCAGGGGCCGGGCCCGGATCCTCCAGGAGATGGTCAACGGCAGCAGTGTCAACGGCAATGCAGGTAACGGCAGCGCGGTCACCGGCGGCTGGCGGGCGCCGGAGGTCCGCGAGGCCCTGGACCTGTGCCTGTCCTGCAAGGCGTGCTCGGCCGAGTGCCCGGCCGGCGTGGACATGGCCGCCTACAAGGCCGAGGTGCTGCATCAGGCCTACCGGGGCCGGCTCCGGCCCCGCAGCCACTACGCGCTCGGCCAGCTGCCGCGCTGGGCCCGGCTGGCCTCGCGGGTGCCCGGGCTGGCCAACGCGGCGCTGGCGGCGCCGGGCCTGGGCCGGGCGGCCCGGCTGGCGGCGGGCATCGAGCCCCGTCGCTCGCTGCCGCCGTTCGCGGCCGAGTCGTTCCGCTCCTGGTACCGGCGGCAGGGCGCGGCGGGCGGCCCGGCCGGCGCCGCGACCGGGACCCGAGGTTCTGTGCTGCTGTTCGTGGACACCTTCACCGATTTCTTCGCCCCGGAGATCGGGCAGGCCGCGATCCGGGTGCTGGCCGACGCCGGGTTCAGCGTGACCATCCCGGACCGGCCGACCTGCTGCGCGATCACCTGGATCAGCACCGGCCAGCTCACCGCGGCTCGCCGGATCCTCGGCCGCACCGTCGCCGAGCTCAGCCCGGCCGTGCGGGCCGGAGTTCCGATCGTGGGCCTGGAGCCGTCCTGCACCGCGACGCTGCGCTCCGACGCGGCGGAGCTGCTGGGCACGCCGCAGGCCAGGGACCTGGCCGGGTCGGTGAAGACGCTCAGCGAGGTGCTGGCTGACGCGCCGGGCTGGACTCCGCCGCGGCTGGACGGCACCGAGGTCGTGGCCCAGCCGCACTGTCACCACAGCGCCGTCATGGGCTGGGAGGCGGACGCGGCGCTGCTGCGCCGGGCCGGCGCCAGCCTGACCCGGCTGGGCAGCTGCTGCGGCCTGGCCGGCAACTTCGGCATGGAGCGCGGGCACTACGCCGTGTCCACCGCGGTAGCTGAGACGGCGCTGCTGCCCGCCGTCCGGTCGGCCGGCGACGACGCGGTGGTGCTCGCCGACGGCTTCTCCTGCCGGACCCAGCTCAGCGACCTGACCCCGCGCTCCGGGCTGCACCTGGCCCAGCTACTGGCCGGCCGCCGGCCCGCCGGCCGGGACCCGCAGGGCACGGGCCAGCGCAGTAGCGCGAAACCCGACTGACGCCTGGGACGCGGGGCTAGCATGAGGCGCCATGCGACTCTTGGGTGGATTGACGGCCATTTCGGCGGCCATTGGCGCGGGCGGGCTGGTGTCCGCGGCCCTGATCACGGCGGCCACCGCCGGCGGGCCCGCGGCCCAGACCGTCGCCGCTCAGGCATCCGTCGCGCGGCTGCCCCAGGCGGGCAACCCGAACGGGCACGCCTACGTGCCGCCCGCGGGCCGCGCGGTCAGCACCGCCCGCCCGACCCGGGTGATCGGCCGCGGGACCGCGGCTAGCTGCACCTCCCGGGCCGTCGTCCGGGCCGTGGCCAGGGGCGGGCTCATCACCTTCAACTGCGGGCCCAAGCCCGTGACGATCACCATGACCGCCACGGCCAAGGTCGTGAACACCAGCCAGCAGGTGGTGCTGAACGGCGTCGGCAAGGTCACGCTCAGCGGGGCGGGGAAGCGCCGGATCCTGTACATGAACACCTGCGACAAGCACCAGAAGTGGACCACCAGCCACTGCCAGAACCAGGCCACCCCCCGGATGACCATCGAGAACCTGACCTTCACCCGCGGCAACGCCAGCGGCCACTCCATCGGCAACGGCGGCGGCGGCGCCGTCTACGCCCAGGGCGGCCAGCTCAAGGTGGTCAACTCCCGGTTCATCAGCAACCGCTGCTACCGGGTCGGCCCGGACCTGGGCGGGGCGGCGATTCGCGCGCTGATGCAGTTCCGCAACCGGCCGGTCTACGTGACGCACAGCACGTTCACCGGCGGCGTGTGCTCCAACGGCAGCGCGCTGAGCAGCATCGGAGTGTCCTGGACCGTGCTGAACAGCCTGTTCGCCCACAATCGGGCGATCGGCTTCGGCGCCAATCCGCAGCAGCCGGGCACGCCGGGCGGCGGCAGCGGCGGCGCCATTTACAACGATGGCGACAACTACTCGCTGATCATCCGCGGCACCGTCATGCGGTTCAACCACGCCCGCGAGGGCGGCGGCGCGATCTTCTACGTCTGTGACGGCGACTGCGGGCACGCCTACGTGCGGATCTTCCGCTCGACGCTGCACGACAACCCCAGCGCGGGGTTCTCCACCGAGGGCTACCCCGGCATCTTCTACCACACCACCGGCGGCCCGGCGCACCCCGTGGTGACCCACTCCAAGCTCAGCTAACCGCGGCTGCCCGGGCCCGCGCGCTGCCCCGCGGGCCCGGCTCGCGTGTTCACTCCCGGCGGGTGATGACCCGGGCGGCCCTCCCGGCCGACAGTGGCTCCGGGCCTAGCCGCCGGCGGGCAACTGCCCGCTGGCCGGAACCAGGATGCGGAGACACGAGATGGCAGCCTTGACCGTCTGGAAGTTCCCCACGACCGCGGGCGCCGATCAGGCCCTGGGCACGCTCGAGAAGCTCGAGGACCAGGCGCTGATCCAGGTCCACGACGCGGCCGTGGTCAGCTGGGAGCCGGGCCAGCACAAGCCCAGGACGCGGGAGCTGCACAGCCGGACCAAGATCGGCGCGCTCGGCGGCGGATTCTGGGGCCTGCTGTTCGGGCTGATCTTCTTCATCCCGATCCTGGGCCTGGCCATCGGGGCCGCGACCGGACCGCTATTCGGTTCGATGACGGACGCCGGCATCAGCGAGTCGTTCGTCAAGAAGGTGCGGGACAAGGTCACGCCGGGCACCTCGGCCCTGTTCCTGCTCAGCTCCGATGCCGTCTTTGACAAGGTGCAGGCCGAGTTCGACGGCACTCCGCGTATAAAGGCCGAGCTGATCCAGACCAACCTGACCCAGGAGCAGGACGCGCGCCTGCGCGCGGCCTTCGGCAATGAGGCCTGACGCCGCCCTTTCGCCGGGATAGGACCATGCTCGCGACCGCCGCTGGATTCGCGCTGCTGTCGGCACTGTCTCCGACGGCGGTCCTGGTCGGCGCGGTCTACCTGGGCTCGGCCAGCCCGCGCCGGACCACGCTGCTGTACCTGGCCGGGGCGCTCACCACCACGGTGATCATCGGCATCATCCTGCTGGTGGCGCTCCGGGCGGGCGGCCTGAGCCTGCCAACCAACCGCACGCCGCGGTACGGCCTCCGGCTGGGGCTGGGCGTCCTGGCGCTGGCCGGCGGCGTTTACATGACGCGCCGCAAGCCCAAGCCGCCCGACCCGGCCAAGAAGAAGAAGCCGGGCCTGGTCAGCCGGACGATGTCTCGGCCCGAGCCGCTGTTCGCGTTCATCACCGGGATCGTCGTCTTCCTTCCGTCGGCCAGCTTCCTGGCCGCCGTCCAGGCGATTGCGACAGCCGGGGCCAGCGACCTGGCCACGGCGCTCACCCTGACCACCGTGATCGTCATCGACGTGACGCTGATCTGGCTGCCGTTCCTGCTCTACCTGGCCGCGCCCGAGCGGACGACGAGCACGCTCAAGCGATTCAACGGCTGGCTGCGGGCGCATGGCCACGCCATCGTGGCGGGTGCTTTGCTGGTCGTCGGCGGCCTGCTCATCGGCAACGGGATCTCGGGCCTGGCCTGATTTCCCGGCACGCAGTGACGGCTCGGATGGGTACGAGGCTCGCGTCTCTGCAGCCAAGACGGCACGATCTCAGGAACGGTCAGGCCGTGCGCGGGGATAGTCTCGCCGAACAGGCCAGATGCCACGCTGGATATCCGTCATGGCGCTCGCTTCCTTGTTGCAAAAAGAATCTGGCCCGCGCACCCGCGATTTCGGGTTCACCTGAAGCCGGGGATCTACAAAGCTAACGTGCTGCGATCCGGGACTCCTGCGATTGAGGTCTCGGTTACTGCGGGCAAGACAAAAACGCTAAACTTTGTTGAATCATGTAAGTAGTCCGCGCGACTGCGTCACCTGACTGTCCCCGAGCGCGGCCACCGGTCGCGTCAGACGAACACCGCGGCTGTTCGTTCTCACATCTTGTGTGGTTGAATGACCACTATGGATGTGCGAAACCGGCGCCGGGCGCTGCTCGACGCGATGCAGCGCGACGGAGAGGTCCAGGTCCGGCAGCTCGCCACCGAGCTGGGCTGCTCCGAGATGACCGTACGGCGGGACCTGGACGTGCTGGAACGCGACGGGGTGGTGCGCCGGGTGCACGGCGGGGCGGTCCGGGTCCAGCTGCGCCGGGACGAGCTGCCCTACGCCGCGCGGGCGCTGGAGGCCATCGAGGCCAAGCAGCGGATCGCCCGGGCCGTCGCCGGGCTGATCTCCGACGCCGAGACCGTGATCCTGGACAGCGGCACCACCGGCCTGGAGGTGGCCAGGGCGCTGCGCGGGCGGCCGGTGACGGTGCTGCCGCTCGGCCTGCGCGCGCTGCTCGAGCTGGCCGACGACGATCAGGTCAGCCTGATCTGCCCCGGCGGGGACGTGCGGCCGGGCGAGCTGACCGTGACCGGCGACCTGGCCGAGGTGGCGTTCGAGCGGCTGCGCTTCGACACCCTGGTGCTGAGCGGCTGCGGCCTGCACGAGCGCGAGGGCGTGACCACCCACGTGCCCGCCGACGCGCGGGTGCGGCGAGCCGCGCTGGGCGCGGCCCGGCGCACGATCCTGGCCAGCGACGCGGTCAAGATCGGTCAGGTGACCTTCGGCCGCGTGTGCTCGCTGGACGTGGCCGAGCGGCTCGTCACCGACGCCACGCCGGAGCTGACCGGGCCGCTGGAGGCCGCGGGCCTGCCGGTGCAGCATGTCTGAGGCACAGCATGTCTGAGGCACAGCATGTCTGACCGGGTCCTCGACCGGCCGGCGGGCGCGGCCACCGGGCCGCGAGCGGGGCGGGGCCGGCGCCTGGCGGTGATCACGGTGTTCGCCATGCTGGGCGTCTCCGAGGGCACCTGGGCGGCCCGTATCCCGGCCATCAAGGCGGGCCTGCACCTGTCACCGGGCCTGCTCGGCCTGGCCCTGCTCGGGCCCGCGGTCGGCTGCGTGCTGGCCATGCCGGCCACCGGCGCCGTGCTGGCCTCGGTGCCGCCGCGGCGGGTGGCCCAGGCCGGGCTCCTGCTGCTGGCCGTGATGCTGCCAGTGACCACGATGACCAGCTCGGCCTGGCAGTTGTTTCTGGTCCTCCTGGGCTGGGGCGCCGGCATCGGAACCCTCGACGTGGCGATGAACACCGAGGCGGCGGCGGTCCAGGATCAGCTCGGTCGGCGGCTCATGTCCGGATTCCACGGCGCCTACAGCGTCGGCGGCCTCGCCGGGTCCGGTCTGGGGGCCATCACGGCGGCCACCGGGCTGTCGGCGCGGGCCGCATTCCTGATCGCGGCCGTCCCGATCGTGGCCGCCGGGGTGGCCGGCGCCCAGGCGTTCGCGTCGCGGCCCGCGCACCAGGCCAGCGGCCAGCCCGGCCGCGTCGCCCGCTGGCCCAAGTGGTCATGGGCGCTGGTGGCGCTGGGCGCGATCTCGTTCGCGAGCTTCCTGGGCGAGGGCGCGGCGGGCAACTGGAGTGCCGTCTACCTGCACTCCTCGCTGGGTGCGTCGGCCGGGGTGGCCGCCGTGGGGTACAGCGTGTTCGCGGTGACCATGACCGCGGGCCGGCTCAGCGGGGACTGGCTCACCGACCGGGTGGGCCCGGTGCGCCTGGTCCGCCTGGCGGCCGGCCTGGCCACGGCGGGCTTCGGCTGCGCGCTGCTCATCGGCCACGTGTGGTCGGGCCTGGCGGGCTTCGCCGTGCTGGGGGCGGGCCTGTCGGTGGTGGTGCCGCTGGCCTTCACCGCCGCGGCCGGGCTAGGCCGGCCGGGCCCGAGCCTGGCCATGATCACCTCGTTCGGCTACCTGGGCGCGCTGGCCGGCCCGGCCATCATCGGCGGCCTGGCCGACCTCACCAGCCTGCCCGCGGCGCTGAGCATCGTCGCGCTGCTCAGCGCGCTGATCGTGGTCCTGGCCGGCGCC
>JBOHCO010001614.1:0-8635 GCA_050698895.1 Streptosporangiaceae bacterium | reverse complement strand
CCCGTAAAGGGGGCCTTCATGATCGCGGAAATCGGTCAGCGAATATCGCGGACCGATTTCCGCGATCATGATCCGATCATGAACCCGAGCCTTCCGGGCGGGCCGCAGCGCGCGATCCGGCCCCGATCCGGCGCCGGGTCAGCGGCGGTGCAGGGTGGTGACGTCCACGACCTGCTCGATGGCCAGGGCCTCGGCCAGGCGGCGGTCGTGGGTGACCAGGATCAGCGCGGCGCCGTAGGCGCCCAGGGCCTGCTCCAGCTGCTCGATGGCCTCGATGTCCAGGTGGTTGGTGGGCTCGTCCAGGACCAGGCAGTTCACCCCGCGCGCCTGCAGCAGGGCCAGCCCGGCCCTGGTCCGCTCGCCGGGTGACAGGGCGGCGGCCGGGCGGAGGGCGGCGTCGCCGCGCAGCCGGAACTTGGCCAGCAGGGTCCGGGCTTCCTCGGGGCTCAGCCCGGCGGCGGCCCGGACCACGTCGGCCACGGGGTCGCTGACCGAGAACTCGCGGCGGGACTGATCAAGCTCCCCGAACACCACGCTGGGACCGGCGTAGCGCTCGCCCGCGTCCAGCGGCTGGCGGCCGAGCAGCGCGTCGATCAGCGTCGTCTTGCCCGCGCCGTTGGGGCCGGTGACGCGGATCCGGTCGGCGGGGCCGACGCTGAGGTCGACCGGGCCGAGGGTCACCTGGCCGCGGCTGATCACAGCACCGCGCAGGGCGACCACCACGTCCCCGGCCCGGCTGGCGGCGGCGATGGACAGCTGGAGGTGCCAGGGCTCGCGAACCTGGTCGGGGGCGTCGTGGTCCAGCCGGGCGATGGCGCGCTCGGCGCGGGCGGCGCCGGCGCCGGTGTTCTGGGCCCCGGTCGTCCGGAAATGCTTGATGAACTTATCGGGGTCCAGCTGCCGGCGGGGGTCGGCGGCGCGGCGGGCGCCGGAGGCGGCCCACTGCCGCTGGGTGCGCGCGGCCTCGGTCAGCTTGTCGCGCTGCTGCTCGTAGCCGGCGTAGGCGTCGACCGCGTGCTGCCGGGCCCGGTCCCGCTCGGCCAGGTAGGCCTCCCAGCCGCCGCCGAACTCACGGCCGCTGCGGGTGAACTCGTCCAGCTCGAGGATCCGGGTGACGGTGCCGGCCAGCAGCGCCCGGTCGTGGCTGACCAGCGCGACGCCGGCCCGGCTGCCCCGCAGGTGGGCCTCGAGCCGGGCCAGGCCGTCGTCGTCGAGGTCATTGGTCGGCTCGTCGAGGAGCAGGATGTCGGGCTGGGCGAGCAGCACGGCGGCCAGCGCGAGCCGGGCCTGCTGGCCGCCGGACAGCTGGGCCGCGCCGCGGCTGAGCAGCCCGGCGGGCAGGCCGAGGTCGGCGGTCACCTGGGCGGCGCGCTCGGGCAGGTCGGCGCTGCCCAGCGCCAGCCAGCGCTCCAGCGCCTCGGAGTAGGCGTCGTCGGCGCCCCGGTCGCCGCGGGTCAGCGCCTCAGTGGAGGCATCGAGCGCCGCCTGGGCGGCGGCCACGCCAGTGCGCCGGGCCAGGTGCTCGGTCAGCGTCTCGCCGGGCCGGATGTCCGGCTCCTGGGCCAGCCGCACCACGGTGGTGCTGGCCGGGGACCGGGTCACGGTGCCGGCGTCGGGCTCAAGCTCGCCGGAGAGGATCTTGAGCAGGGTGGACTTCCCGACGCCGTTGGGCGCCAGGATGCCGATGCGGTCACCGGGGCCGATGGTCAGGTCGACGTCATCGAGGACGGTGAGTCCGCCGAAAGTGATCTGGATGCCGTGCGCGGCCAGCCTGGACATGAGCGCTCTTTCTGCCAGGCGGTCACCGCTGCCGGCTCCGGGTGCGTCCCCCGGAGGAGCGAGCGGGAGCTGCTGGCTAGGCCTGCTTGAGCTGCTCGGCGCGCTGAGCGATCGCGGACTTGCGGTTGGCAGCCTGCTTCTTGTGGATCACGCCCTTGCTCGCCGCCTTGTCTAGCTTGACGGAAGCAGCGCGCATGGCCAGGGTCGCCTCATCGACGTTGCCCGCGTCAGCGGCCTCGCGGAACTTGCGCACGGCGGTCTTCAGCTCAGACTTCACAGCCTTGTTGCGCTGCCGTGCCTTCTCGTTCTGCTTGTTGCGCTTGATCTGGGACTTGATGTTTGCCACGCGAGTGCCTCGCTCGAAGTCGTTAGATGTGGTCCGCGGCTTGCGCCCGGCCCAGCACACGCGGCAGTGCGCACGCGGCATAGCAGGCAGCCAGCAGTGAAGGATAGCCGACATCGGCCCGGTCCCTCAAACTGAATGGCCCGCGGTGGCGCTGACCGGGGCATGGCGGACCGCCTGGTGGCGTGGGCATCGAGCCCGGCATGCAACCATAGACCGCTGGACCATATGCCGACCACCTGGCGGATCTCTGTGCCACCTAGCCCTGCGTCACAAGCTTCTGTGCCGCAACCACCGGCTGCGCCCCGGCTCTCCGCCGAGGCGCTGCCCGAGCCTTCCCGGACCGATCAGGCGATCATCCGCAATTTCTGCATCATCGCCCATATCGATCACGGCAAGTCGACGCTCGCGGACCGGATGCTGCAGCTCACCGGCGTGGTCGAGGGCCGTCAGATGCGCGCGCAGTACCTTGACCGGATGGACATCGAGCGGGAGCGCGGCATCACCATCAAGAGCCAGGCCGTCCGGCTGCCCTGGCGCGGCACCGACGGCCGCCAGTACGTGCTCAACCTGATCGATACCCCCGGCCACGTGGACTTCTCCTACGAGGTCTCCCGGTCGCTGGCCGCCTGCGAGGGCGCGATCCTGCTGGTCGACGCGGCCCAGGGCATCGAGGCCCAGACGCTGGCCAACCTGTACCTGGCGCTCGGCGCCGACCTGCACCTGATCCCGGTGCTGAACAAGATCGACCTGCCCGCGGCCCAGCCCGACAAGTTCGCGGCCGAGCTGGCCAGCATCATCGGCTGCGAGCCGAGCGACGTGCTGCGGGTGTCGGCGAAGACGGGCGAGGGCGTCGCCGACCTGCTGAACGAGGTCGTGGCCCAGGTCCCGCCGCCCAGCGGGAACCTGGACGCGCCGGCCCGCGCGCTGATCTTCGACTCGGTGTACGACACCTACCGCGGCGTGGTCACCTACGTCCGGGTGGTGGACGGGCGGCTGTCGCGGCGGGAGCGGACGCTGATGCTCTCGACCAGGGCGGTGCACGAGACCCTCGAGGTCGGCGTGATCTCGCCCGAGCCGGTGCCGTCCGACGGCCTGGCGGCCGGCGAGGTCGGCTACCTGATCACCGGGGTGAAGGACGTCCGGCAGGCCCGGGTCGGCGACACGGTCACCACCGTGGCCCGGCCGGCCACCGAGCCGCTGCCGGGGTACGCCCACCCCCGGCCGATGGTGTTCTCGGGGCTGTACCCGGTCGACGGGGACGACTACCCGGAGCTGCGCGACGCCCTGGACAAGCTGCGGCTCAACGACGCATCCCTGGTCTACGAGCCGGAGACTTCCACCGCGCTGGGGTTCGGCTTCCGGTGCGGCTTCCTGGGCCTGCTGCACATGGAGATCGTCCGGGAGCGGCTGGAGCGCGAGTTCGACCTGGCGCTCATCTCGACCGCGCCCAACGTGGTCTACCGCGTGATCACCGAGGCCGGCGAGGAGATCGTCGTCACCAACCCGAGCGAGTTCCCGGACGGGAAGATCGCGCACATCTACGAGCCGGTGGTGCGGGCCACGGTGCTGGCCCCCAGCGACTACATCGGCGCGATCATGGAGCTGTGCCAGGGCCGCCGCGGCGTCCTGCTGGGCATGGACTACCTGGCCTCGGACCGGGTGGAGATCCGGTACACGATGCCGCTGGCCGAGATCATCTTCGACTTCTTCGACCAGCTCAAGTCCCGCACCCGCGGCTACGCCTCGCTGGACTACGAGCCGGACGGCGAGCAGGAGGCCGACCTGTCCAAGGTCGACATCCTGCTCCAGGGCGTGCCGGTGGACGCGTTCAGCCAGATCGTGCACACCAGCAAGGCCCGCGAGTACGGGCTGGCCATGACGGCGCGGCTGAAGGAGCTGATCCCGCGCCAGCAGTTCGAGGTGCCGATCCAGGCCGCCATCGGGGCGCGGATCATCGCCCGCGAGAACATCCGCGCGATGCGCAAGGACGTGCTGGCCAAGTGCTACGGCGGTGACATCACCCGGAAGCGCAAGCTGCTGGAGAAGCAGAAGGAAGGCAAGCGGCGGATGAAGACCATCGGCCGCGTCGACGTCCCGCAGGAAGCGTTCGTGGCCGCCTTGTCCACCGACCAGGCGGCCGACAAGAAGCGCTAGCTCGACTTGTGGCCGACGAGGGCAATGATCAGGATCAGCCAGAACAGGAAGCCCAGGATCCCGAGCACCAGGCCCGCAATGGCCATCCCCCGGCCCCGCTCGCCGCGGGCGGCGGTCTGCTTGAGCCCGATCGCGCCGCAGATGATGGCCGGGATGCTCAGGATGCCGAACAGGATCTGAACGATCCCGCAGACCAGCGCGATAATGGCCAGCGTATTGGTCTTGGCCCGGGCGGGCGGGCCATAACCGCCCGGCCCGTACTGGCCGTACTGCTGCTGCGGGTACTGGCCGGGCTGGCTGTAGCCGCCCTGGCCGCCGTACTGCGGCGGCTGACTGTACTGCGGCGGCTGCTGGCCGTAACCCGGCTGCTGGCCGTACTGGGGCGGCTGCTGACCGTACTGGGGTTCCTGGCGGTAGTCCTGCGGGCCCGGCTGAGGCTGGCTACCGGGATCAGGCTGGCCGTAGTCTCCGGGCTGGTTGGCCGGGCCGAAGTCGTCTGAGGTCATGGTCTGCCTGTCCTGTGCGTCACTTGTTGGGAACCGCATGGGCCAGCAGCACGACGAACAGCAGGATCGCCAGCACAAAGGCGATGGCCGCCGTCACTCCCGCCCAGCCGAGAATAAGGCCCCAGGTCGCCATCGCACGGCCATCTTCACCAGTTCGCCGGATTTGTCCGCGAGAGATGTGACCGAGCGCGACGGCCGGAATGGTGGTGAGCATGCCGGTGAACGGCTGAGCCAGCCCGCAGACCAGCGAGGCGACGGCCAGCGCGTTGGTCCGCCGGGGCCCTGGCGCGACCGGGGCGTCCGGGTAGGAGGGCCGTTCGGGCAGGTCGGTGGTGAGATGGTCGAGCTCGGCGTAGGTCTGGGCGCACAGCGCCCGGCTGACCCGCGCGTCGTGCTCGTCCTTGGTCAGCCGGCCCACGGTGTAGGACGTCTGGAGCACCCCGATGGCCGCTTCCCGGTCCCGGTCGGTCGCGCGTAGCGGCTGACCGGGGACCGGGTATCGGCTGGCTTGCGTCATGTCAGTTCTCGCCCCGTGCCCACCTGGCCGGGCCCTTCCCGGCCTCGCTGCTGTGCACTCCCTAGCGTAGCCGCGGCCAGCAACGATGTCCCCTGTCGCGAGCGGGCCGTAGCCGCCGGCCGGGTCCCGAGCGGCTCGCTGCGGCGCCCGGCGGTCGGATACCGTGCGGGCATGGCACAGGCGCGGGTGATCTCGGTCAGCACCGGGCCGGAGGCGGATCTGCTGGTCGGCGGGAAGCCGGCCAGGACCGGGATCGACAAGCGGCCGGCGGCCGGGCGGGTCCGGGTCGGCTTCGGCGGGCTGGCCGGCGACGAGTTCGGCGACCCGGAGAACCACGGCGGCGTCGAGCAGGCGGTCTACGCCTACGCCAGGGAGGACCTGGACTGGTGGGTGGAGCGGCTCGGGCGCGAGCTGCGCAACGGCCTGTTCGGCGAGAACGTCACCACCGTCGGGCTGGACGTGACCGGCGCGCTGATCGGCGAGACCTGGCTGCTCGGCACGGCGGTGGTGCAGGTCACCGCGCCGCGGATCCCGTGCGTGACGTTCCAGAGCTGGATGGACGAGCAGCACTGGGTGCAGCGGTTCGCCCAGGGCCGCCGCCCCGGCGCCTACCTGCGGGTGCTGGCCGAGGGTGAGGTGACCGCCGGCGACGAGGCGCGCGTGCTCGACCGGCCGGCGGGCCGGGTTACCGTGGCAGAGTCCATGCTCGCCTTCTACGGCGACCGGGACATCATGCGCAGGCTGCTTGAGGTGGAGGGGCGAAGCCGGAAGTGGGACGAGATCGCCCGGAACGTCCTGAGCCGGGCTGGCGTCTAGGCCGGGCGGGCTGACCGTGGCGGGCCAGCCGCCGGCGGGTCAGCCGGTACCGCCCGGGGGCACGCTGCCGGACGAGGCAGTTGACCAGCTCGGGCGGCATTTGTTTGGGATATATGTGCATGTGCCGTTCTGCGTGACGCGGTGCGGCTACTGCGACTTCAACACCTATACCGCCGCCGAGCTGGGCTCGGGCGCGTCCCGCGAGACGTACGCCGGCCTGGCCATCGGCGAGGTCGGGCTGGCCGGGCGGGTGCTGGGCGGCCGGGCCGGGCCGGTGTCGACGGTGTTCTTCGGCGGCGGGACGCCGACGCTGCTGCCGCCGGCCGGCCTGGGCGCGATCCTGGACGCCATCGGCGAGCGGTTCGGGCTGGCTGACGGGGCCGAGGTCACCGTGGAGGCCAACCCGGAGACCGTGGACCCGCGGGTGCTGGACGGCCTGCGCGCCGCCGGGTTCACCCGGATCTCGCTGGGCATGCAGAGCGCGGCGCCGCACGTGCTGGCGGCGCTGGACCGCGTGCATCAGCCGGGACGGCCCGAGCAGTGCGCGGCCTGGGCCCGGGCGGCCGGGTTCGAGCACCTGAGCCTGGACCTGATCTACGGCACTCCGGGCGAGACCGCCGAGGACTGGGAGCGGTCGCTGACCAGCGCGCTCGCGGCCGGACCCGACCACATCTCGGCCTACGCGCTGATCGTGGAGGAGGGCACCCGGCTGGCCGCCCGGATCCGCCGCGGCGAGCTGGCCGCCCCGGACGACGACGAGATGGCCGACCGGTACCTGGCCGCCGACGAGCTGCTCAGCAAGGCCGGGCTGAGCTGGTATGAGATCAGTAACTGGGCCGCGGGCGACTCGGCCAGGTGCCGTCACAACGAGCTGTACTGGACCGGGGCCGACTGGTGGGGCATCGGGCCGGGCGCGCACAGCCACGTCGGCGGCACCCGCTGGTGGAACGTCCGCCATCCGGCTGCCTACGCCCGGCGGATCACGGCGGGGGACAGCCCGGCCCAGGCGCGGGAGATCCTGACCGCCGGCGAGCGCTCCATGGAGCGGATCATGCTGGCCACGCGGCTGGCCGAGGGCTGCCCGCTGGCCGAGCTGGGCCCGGCGGGCCGGGCGTCTGCGGCCACGGCGGTGGCCGACGGGCTGGCCGACCCGGTGGCCTACGAGGCCGGGCGGCTGGCGCTGACCACGCCGGGCCGGCTGCTGGCCGACGCGGTGATCCGAGATTTGATCGATTAACAGCGTCGGTCGCACGGGGCGGGCGTGGCCGATGGGCCGTCAGCCCTTCTCGCCTCGCGCCCGCTGGTCGCCCAGGCTGCTCACCGGCCGCGGCGCGCGTGATGCTGGCGGGGCGGGTGTTTCCTCCGGCCAGGCCCCGCTCGTCACACCAGCCACATCGGCTGGGGCAGTTCGGATCGTCCGTGTCATCACACCGACGATCCGAACTGCTCCGGGAGTGTGGGGCGCCAGGGGCTGATGGGGCGTCCGCGTCCGCGTCCGCGCCCGCTAACCGCACAGGCAACACAGGCCACACAGGCCACACGGCCAAAGAGTGGTTCGGATCGTCCGTGCTATGGCGCCGAGGATCCGAACTGTTCTGGCTGCGCGTGACGCCTGGGGCTGGAGGGGGTGGCTAGCGGGTGAGGGTGGCGCAGATCCAGCGGGGGAAGGCGTAAAACTCGCCCCGGCTGGCGCTGATCGCGGCCCGAGACAGGAAGTACAGCGCGGCCAGCCAGAGGGCCAGCGCCACCGGCCCGGCCACCAGCAGCGCGACGCCGACGGCGTCCAGGGCCAGGATCCCGGCCAGGATGAGCACGCAGAGGTTGTAGAGCACCAGGGTGATCGACAGGTTGAGGGCCTGGGCCGCGTGCTGGCGGGCGAACGCGGAGTGGCGCGCCCGGGCCAGGTAGACGGCCAGCGGGGCCAGGAAGCTGACGAACGGCACGCCCAGGTAGCCGAGCATGACCCACGCCTCGTCGCCGTCCCGCGCTGTGTCAGCCCGCATCGTGTCAGCCCGCATCGTGTCATCTCGCGCGGTGTCATCTCGCGCGGTGTCATCTCGCCTGGCCTCAGCTCGCGCGGAAGCAGCGCGCCGCCCCGGCCGGCCGGCCGCCTGCTCGCGGTCCCCGGCCTCGATCAGCGCCTGCACGGCCGGGGTCTGGACGGCCGGGGTCTGGACGGCCGGGGTCTGGACGGCCGGGGTCTGGGCCTCGGTCCGGGCATGCGCGGGCCCAGGGTGGGACGCGGGTCCAGGGCGGTTCGAGGGACCGGGTGGGGGCGCGGGCGTCGTGGGCGCGGCCAGCGGATGGGCCGGTGCCGGGGCGGGCGGTGCCCACTGGGCCGGAGGTGACGGCTGGAGGCGGGGGGTTGTCGGGGTCGGCTGCGTCGGTGGTGCCCACTGATCTGACGGTGCCCACTGATCTGACGGTGCCCACTGATCTGACGGTGCCCACTGATCTGACGGTGCCCACTGGGGCTGCGGTGCCGGGTGGGCCGACGCGGGCGGGGCGGGCCGTCCC
>JBOHCO010001613.1:0-1984 GCA_050698895.1 Streptosporangiaceae bacterium | reverse complement strand
TCCTGGCAGCGCCTGCTGCCGGGGTCGGCCGGTGTGGTTATCTCATGTTTCTCACACCGCTGATCCGCCCTGCGCGGAGAAAACCTCGCTGCCGTGAGGTTAAGCGCAGATAACGATTTGGGCAAGTGGGGCAGACGTTCCCGGAAATCCCCGGCGGACTAGCCGCGCACCTCAATGCCCGTTTAGCGAGATGTACTACTATCCGTCCGACTCGGCGCCGGGCTCGGCTCCGGGGCCGACGCCGGGCTCGTCGCCCGAATCACCGGGCTCGCACTCCAGCGCCTCGCGGACCACCCGGTAGGCCAGGCCCTCGGGATATCCCTTCCGGGCCAGCACTCCCATGAGCCGACGGAAGCGGGCCGGCCGGGCCAGGCCGCGAGTGCCCGGCAGCCGCCGCTCGATCAGCGCCCGCGCCGTCGCGTACTCCTGCTCCGGGTCCAGGTCGCTGACCGCCGCCTTGATGTCCTCGGTCTCGACGCCCCGCTGGCGCAATTCGGCGGCCAGGGCGCGGCGGGCCAGCCCCCGCCCGTGATGACGGGACTCGACCCAGGCCCGCGCGAACATGGCGTCGTCGATGAGCTGTACCTCGGCGAACCGGTCCAGCACCGCCTCGGCCGCCTCGGCGGGCACCCCGCGCCGGGCCATCGCCGTCGCGAGCTGGGCCCTGGTCCGGGGCGCGGCGGTCAGCATCTTCAGGCAGATCTGCCGCGCCACCGCCTCGGGATCGGACGGCTCCGGGGGCTGAGCGCCGTCCGGAGCGCCGTCATCCCGGGCGCTGTCATCCGGGGAGCCGCTCCTGGCCGCTCCCCGGACCGCCCGGCCCACGGCTTACTCCACGCCGCGCAGCGGCGTCACCGTGGCCTTCGCCCCGGCGGGCTCAGCCGGCGCCGACACGTCGGCGTCCAGCCGCGGGCCCACGCCGAGCTTCTCCTTGATCTTCTTCTCGATCTCGTTGGCGACGTCGGGGTTGTCGCGCAGGAAGTTCCGCGCGTTCTCCTTGCCCTGGCCGAGCTGGTCGCCGTCGTAGGTGTACCAGGCGCCGGCCTTGCGCACGATGCCGTGCTCGACGCCGAGGTCGATCAGGCTGCCCTCGCGGCTGATCCCGGTCCCGTACAGGATGTCGAATTCGGCGATCCGGAACGGCGGGCTGAGCTTGTTCTTCACGACCTTGACCCGGGTCCGGTTGCCGACCGCGTCGGTCCCGTCCTTGAGCGTCTCGATCCGCCGCGAGTCCAGCCGCACCGAGGCGTAGAACTTCAGCGCCTTGCCGCCCGTCGTGGTCTCCGGGCTGTTGTGGACCATGATCCCGTCGGCGAAGTAGTTATGCGACCCTTCGATCTCGAGGTCGTAGCGGCTCATCATCGGGTAGTCGGTCTTGACCCGAATGTCCAGGACCTGGGCCGGAATCGGATGGATGACCGGCTCGACGAGCTCCGGCTTCACCGCGAACTGCCCGCGGAAGCGCGGCAGCAGCTTGTACTCCATGGACGGGTGGACATACGGAGCCACCAGCTTCTGGAACTTCTCTGATGCCGACGTGGTGAAAACCACGTACGAGATCCGCCGCGCTCCGCTGATCCGCAGCCTGACGTTCATGCCGTGAGTGCCCCTGAGGTACTGAATGAGTCGCTCACGCGAGCCAGGGCTCATAGCCTCTGCGCAGATCTCGATTCGGCCGCTTCCGCCCTGCGTCCTCACCTGTACGCCCTTCGACCGAAGGGTGAAGCACCCATCGTCCATGTACCAGAACGCGAGCGCGAACGGCGTGAGCTCCTTGAGGTAGTCCCAGGTCAGATGCTTCTTGCCATCACCCTGGTAGACCACCTCACGCAGTTCGTCCAACTCGGCCAGCGGGGTGAAGTCCGCGAAGACCGCCCCCTTGGCGTTCTCTGTCCGGCAGTGCCGGACATTGGCCAGCAGCGAGACCTTCCAGTCCAGGTAGGCCTCCTGCTTAGCGCCGTGGCCCATACGGAAGCGTGCGCTG
>JBOHCO010001612.1:0-9315 GCA_050698895.1 Streptosporangiaceae bacterium | reverse complement strand
GGCGACGGGGTAACCGGGCTGGTCAGCCGGGTGGGCGGGGCAGGGTGCTCTCGCGGAGGATGACCTCACCAGGGACCGGGACGATGCGCGGGCCGTCTGGGCTGGTGTCGCTGAGCACCAGGTTCGCCGCCATCTCGCCCATCCGCTTCAGCGGCAGCCGGACCGTGGTCAGCGGCGGGTAGACGTCGCGCAGCGTCAGGATGTCGTCGAAGCCCGCCACCGCGATGTCGCCCGGAGCGGTGACTCCCTCGGCGCGCAGCCGGGCCAGCGCGCCGACGGCCATCACGTCGTTGACCGCGAACACGCAATCCGGCCGGACTCCCGCCGCCAGCAGGCCGCTCATCGCCTCGTAGCCGCCGTCCCTGGTGAACTCCCCGTGCACCACAAAGCGCGGGTCCAGGCCCACTGACCAGGAGGCCAGGCCGGCCAGGAAGCCGTTGAGGCGGTCGCGGGCGGTGAGCAGGCCGCGCGGCCCGGCCAGCACGGCGAAGCTGCGGTGCCCCAGCGCGACCAAGGCTTGGGCCAGGGCCTCGGCGCCGGCAGCGTTCTCGGGCATGATCGTGTCCACCCCGAGCAGGTCCTGGCCCACGCACACGGCCCGGCCGCCGGACCGGGTGAACGCGCTGATCTCGGCGGCCAGGTCGGCGCGGGCCCGCTCATCGTCGGACCGGCTGCCGATCAGGATCACCGCCCTGGCCCGCTGGGCGTGCATGAGCGAGACGTACTCGCGTTCGCCCGCCTCCCTGGCCGCGGTGCTGGACATGCACACCAGCAGGCCACGCGTGCAGGCCACCTCGATGAGGCCGGCCGCGATGGACGAAAAGTACGGGTCGGCGATGTCGTGCACGACGACCCCGACGGTGGTGCTCTGGCCGGTCGCAACCGCCCTGGCCTGCAGGTTGGCCATGTAGCCGAGCTCGGCGACGGCGTTGTTGACGCGAGTGGCCATGGTGGTACTGACCCGGCGCGAGCCCTCGTTGACCACGCGGGACGCGGTCGTCAGCGACACCCCGGCCCGGTCCGCGACGTCTTGCAGCGTCACCCGGCCACCGGGACCGTCAGCGCCGGGCCCATTGCCATCGGCCCGGCGTCGACGGCGGCCTGAACCCTGCTTAACGTCGGTCACTGCCGCCACCTCTCGCGCTGCCACTGCTCACGCCACGCACAACCCGCCGCACCATTTCCCGCCGCACCATTTCCCGCCGCACCATGGCCGCCGCACCACTACCCGCCATGCCACTGCCGGCCACGCCACATCAGGCCAGGAACAGCCATACCACCAGCCGCCGCGCCACGGCGGGTCGATCCGATCAGCCGAGCCGGGCCCGGCCATCCCCGGGCCACCCGCCCCGGCCATCCGCTCCGGCCATCCCAGCGCCGACCGCCCCGGCCGCCCAGCCGCGCCTTCACCATCCGCCGCCCCCACCGCGTCCGAGCCACGTCCTGGCCAGCTGGACCAGGGCCCGCACCAGCGATCAGCGGCAATCCCCCGGTTGACCCGACTTTCAGCCTCAGCTTAATCTTTGGAAAGTGCTTTCCCAGACTCCGCGCTTCCTAACCCGGCGCGGAGCCACCTCCTCTAGGGGTACTTCATGTCGCGCAAGGTCGTCCACGTTGCCCTCAACGGCGTCACCGGCCGGATGGGCTACCGGCAGCATCTGGTCAGGTCCCTGCTCGGCATCCGCGAGCAGGGCGGCGTGCCGCTGGACGACGGGACGGTCATCTACCCCGAGCCCATCCTGGTCGGCCGCAACGAGCAGCGACTGCGCGCCATCGCCGAGCGGCACGGCCTGGAGCGCTGGACGACCAGCCTGGACGAGGTGCTCAGCGACCCGGCGGTGGAGGTCTACTTCGACACCCAGGTCACCTCGGCGCGCGAGCCGAGCCTGGCCAAGGCCATCGCGGCGGGCAAGCACGTGTACACCGAGAAGCCGGTGGCTGACTCGCTGGACGGCGCGCTGCGGCTGGCCGCGGCGGCCAGGGAGGCGGGCATCACCCACGGCGTGGTTCAGGACAAGCTGTTCCTGCCCGGCGTCATCAAGCTGCGGCGGCTGATCCGGGAGGGCTTCTTCGGCCGGGTGCTGTCGATCCGGCTGGAGTTCGGGTACTGGGTGTTCGAGGGCGACGGCATCGCGGCCCAGCGTCCGTCCTGGAACTACCGCAAGGAGGACGGCGGCGGGATCGTGCTGGACATGTTCCCGCACTGGCAGTACCTGCTCGAGGACCTGTTCGGGCCGATCAGCGCGCTGTACGCGCGGCACGCGACCCACCTGCCGCAGCGCTGGGACGAGTCGGGCGCGCCCTACGAGGTCACCGCGGACGACGCCGCGTACGCGCTGCTGGAGTTCGAGGGCGGGGCGTTCGCCTCGGTCAACTCGTCCTGGGCCGTGCGGGTGAACCGTCGCGAGCTGGTCGAGCTGCACGTGGACGGGACGCACGGCAGCGCGGTGGCCGGGCTGCGCAACTGCGCCGTGCAGCACCGGGTATCCACGCCGATGCCGGTCTGGAACCCCGACCTGCCCGACCCGATCGACTATCTGACCCAGTGGACCGACGTCCCGGACAACGAGGCGTTCGACAACGGGTTCAAGGTCCAGTGGGAGCTGTTCCTCAAGGCTGCCGTGCAGGGCCAGCCGTTCCGCTGGGACCTGGGCGAGGGGGCCAAGGGCGTGCAGCTGGCCCGGCTCGCCCTTCAGTCCTCGGCCGAGGGCCGCCGCATCGAAGTTCCCCGGCTGACCCTGTGAGCGAGCCGGAGGGCCGCGCGTTGCCTGGACTGAGGAGCGAACGACGAAGGAGCGAGCGACGAGGGAAGGCAACGCGTCAAGCGGCCCGCAGGCGAGTGAACCGGGAGACGCTGTGAGCGAGACCGCCGCGGGGCCGGTGACCGCGCAGATCAAGCTCCCCGGCCACGACGAGCCGCTCACCGTCGCCCAGCCGGGCTGGGCGGCCAGCTACCCGCCGCCCGCCTCGCGCCGGGTCTACGCTGCGGCGCACGTGGCTGCCCGCGCGGGCGGCGAGATCGACTGGGACGCCACGCTGTCCTTCCGCGACTACCTGTGGGCGCACGGCTTTGCCGTGGCCGAGGCGATGGACACCGCCCAGCGCGGCATGGGCCTGTCCTGGCCGCAGGCCCGCGAGCTGATCACCCGGTCTGGCGCGCGGGCCGCCGAGCGCGGTGCGGGCATCGCCTGCGGGGCGGGCACCGACCAGCTGGCCGGCGGCGGGCACTCGCTGGCCGAGATCACCCGGGCCTACGAAGAGCAGCTGGCGGTGGTCCAGGACGCCGGGGCCGAGGTAATCCTGATGGCCAGCCGCGCGCTGGCGGCCAGCGCCCGCAACGCGGCCGACTACCTCGGCGTCTACGGGCACCTGCTGACCCGGGCGCAGCGCCCGGTCATCCTGCACTGGCTGGGCGATGCCTTCGACCCGGCGCTGCGCGGCTACTGGGGCAGCCCGGACTTCGCCGGGGCGGCCCGGACCGTGCTCGAGCTGATCGACCGCTCCGGCGGCCGCGTCAGCGGGGTCAAGCTCTCGCTGCTCAACGCCGACCACGAGCTGACGCTGCGGCGCCAGTTGCCGCCGGCCGTCCGGCTCTACACCGGTGACGACTTCAACTACGCCGACCTGATCAAGGGCGACGCGGCCGGGCACAGCGACGCGCTGCTGGGCGCGTTCGCGGCCATCACCGCGCCGGCCGCCGCCGCCCTGCACGCCCTGGACGCGGGCGACCTGGCCGGCTACGACGCCGCCATGAGCCCGACCGTTACGCTGAGCCGGCTCATCTTCACCGAGCCGACCTACCACTACAAGGTCGGGGTGGCCTTCCTGGCCTGGCTCAACGGCCTTCAGCCCCAGTTCGCGATGGTCGGTGGCCTGGAGGCGATGCGCAGCACCGAGCATCTGACCCACGTTTTCGAACTGGCCTCGGCCGCGGGCGCCCTGCGTGACCCAGAACTGGCCGTAGCCCGGATGACCGAATTCCTGCGGGCCGCCCCATGACCGACCTGAGCCGGCTGTCGCTCAACCAGGCCACGGTCCAGCACCTCGACGTGGCCCAGGCGGCGGACCTGTGCGCCCGGCACGAGATCCCGGCCATCGGCCTGTGGCGCGATCCGGTGGCCCGGACGGGCCTGGCCGCGACCGCCGCCATCGTCCGGGCGGCGGGCCTGCACGTATCCAGCCTGTGCCGGGGCGGGTTCTTCACCCACGCCGACCCGGCCGCCCGCGCGGTCGCGCTCGCCGACAACCGGGCCGCCATCCACGAAGCCGCGGAACTGGCCGCGGATACCCTGGTCCTGGTGTCCGGCGGGCTGGTGCCGGGCAGCCGGGACATCGGCCTGGCCCGGCGCATGATCGCCGATGCGATAGCCGACCTGGTCCCGATGGCCCAGGACCGGGGCGTGCGGCTGGCCATCGAGGCCCTGCACCCGATGTTCGCCGCCGATCGCTGCGTGATCTCCCGGCTGGGCGAGGCCGTCGACCTGGCCGTGCAGTTCCCGGCCGATACCGTCGGCGTGGTCGTGGACACCTACCACGTCTGGTGGGACGCCCAGGTCAGCGAGGACATCGCCAGGGCCGGCGGCCGGATCGCCAGCTATCAGGTGTGCGACTGGATCCTGCCGCTGCCCAAGGACACGCTGCTCGGCCGCGGTCACATCGGCGACGGGTACATCGACTTCGGGCCGATCTCGGCCCAGGTGGCCGCGGCCGGCTACTCGGGTTACATCGAGGTCGAGATCTTCAACCAGGAGATCTGGGACGCACCGTCAGACGACACCGCCGCCACCATCCGGCAGCGTTTCGCCGGCCTGCCGGACTAGCCTTCGGCCGCGAAGTCCTCCGGGCTGAACTCCCGCGGCTCCACGAGCACCATCCAGTTGCCGGAGTTGTCGCGCATCACCGCCTCGATGCCGTACGGGCGGTCGGCCGGCTCCTGGATGAACGTGACGTCCTTCGCGCTGAGCTCGGCGAAGGTCTTGCGGCAGTCGTCCGTCTGCAGGCCCAGGCCGTGCATCTCGCCCTTCTCCAGCTGCCGCCGGATGAAGTCGGCGGCCTCGGAGGTGAGCGGCGGGCCGGGCAGCATGAGCGCCACGTCCAGCTCGGGCTGGCTGGGGTGCCCGATGGTCATCCAGCGGAAGCCCTCGCCGAGCGAGATGTCGGTGCGCGGCTCGAAGCCGAGGTGGGTGACGTAGAAGTCGCGGGCCTGCTCCTGGTCCAGGCAGTGCACGGTGGCCAGGGAGATGTTCGTGATCATGCGAACGAGCCTAGGGCGGCCCCGTAGGCAGGCGCTTCTCTCAGCTTGCGCGATCCGTTCCGCAGTCCCCGCCCGCGGTGCCGCGCGGATCGCGTACCCCGCGCATGAACAGGTAGCAGCCGGGCACCCGCGGCCCGCCCCGCGCCGCCCACCGGTCCCGGTAGGCGGCCGGGCTCTCGCCGACGATCTGGCTGAACCGCGACGAGAAGGAGCCCAGGCTGGCGAAGCCGACCAGCATGCACACCTCGGTGACGGTCAGGTTGGCCGTGCGCAGCAGGTCCTGGGCGCGCTCGATGCGCCGCCGGGTCAGGTAGCGGATGGGCGACTCGCCATAGGCGGCCTCGAAACTGCGGGCGAAGTGGAACCGGGACACCCCGGCCACTCCGGCCAGCCGGTCCAGGTCCAGCGGGCTGGCGTAGTACCGGTCGATGTGGTCACGGGCCCGGCGCAGGTGCGGCAGCAGCCCGAGGGCGACCTCGGGTGCGGGTGCCGTCCTGCTCATGCCCCGAGCCTACGATGCGCGCCGGTCGGCCGGCCCCGGCGTCCGCGACGCCGGGACCGGCCGGCCCGCTGGGCCTGAGTCAGCTGGCCAGCGTGATGGTCACCTGGCTGGCCCCGGTTGAGGTGGCGGTCACGGTGTTGGTGGATGAGTTGTAGCTGCCGCCGGTGACCGAGGTCACGCCCGTGGTCAGGAAGATCGGCAGCTGGATCTCGATGGACCCGCCGGGCGGCGTGCCGGTGATACTGACGGTGACCACGCGGGTGGTGCCCGGCCTGGTCACCGCGATTGACACTCCGTAGGTGCTGCGGGTGCCCGAGGTCGCGTTGTACGACGTGGTCAGGTTGCTGGCCGCGATGGTCTGGCCCGCCGCGATCCAGGTGTTCGGGACCCCGCGGCCGACGTACAGCGGCTCGGTGAAGGTGTACGGCCCGGTGCCGGAGGAAGACAGCCCGGTGGCCGCGATGGCCTGCATCAGGCCGAGCTGCTGACCGGAGATCGGGAACCCGTAGGGACAGGCCCCGAACTCGGGCGGCGCGTGGTTGCCGATCCACGGGTTGCTCGGGCTGGGCCCGGACCCGTTGGCCTCCCACCAGGCGTTCGGGCCGCCGGTGGTGGTCTCGATCTGCCACGCGTAGCTGGTTATCGGCAGGTCACGGTAGTTGTTGCTGTACAGGCCGTCGTTGGAGTAGCTGGTGTTGTAGGCCGATGAGTAGCCGGTGAACCCGCCGAAGGTCGGGTACGGCAGGCCGTTGGCGGCCAGCCGGGCGAAGCCCATCTGGTACATCTGGTCGGCCTGCGCAGGCTGGCCCACCAGGCCGGTCAGCGCGCCGCCCATCAGCATCGTCGACCACTGGTCCTGGCCGACCCAGCCGGGCGAGGCCCAGTTGGCGTCGTTGTAGGTGCCGCACCGGTTGGCCGAGTCCGGCTGGGTCAGCGTGCACGGCAGGAAGGTGAACCCGTTGGCCGACTCGTTCTGGCCGACCAGGGTGTTCACCGCGTTCAGCAGGTTGGTGTAGGCGGTCGCCGCCCACTCCGCCTCGCTCGTCTGGCCGATCGTGGTGGCGATGTACTTGTACGCGGCCAGCGCCTCCAGCGCGGAGTAGTCGTCGAACAGCCACCGGCCCGAGGAGTCGTTGTCGTCGCTGGCGGCTAGCCCCCCGTCGGAGGACAGCTGCGACGAGTAGATGGTGTGCATCATCGTGTACAGACTCGGACCCCACTGGCTCGGGGCGTTCGCGTCGTCGTGGAAGTACTGGCTGACAAACGCGGTGTCGCCGGTCAGGCGCAGATAGTCGGCCCAGGTGCCCAGCGTCTTCCAGACTCCGTCGTAATACCAGTTGGCCCCGACCTCGTTGAAGGTCGGGCTCTCCGAGATGCGGGCCGTGAGCAGCAGGTTCTGTGCGTCCTGGAAGTCCCCGCTGTCGAACTTGGCCTGCAGTTCGCCCGGCACGTCGTGGTTGAGCAGCCAGGCGTAGTTGTTGGCGGCCGAGAACTCGCTCTTACCGACCTGCATCATCAGGTCGTAGATCGTGCCCGCCCTGAACGCGTTGGCCAGCGCCGTGCCCGGGTTGGCCAGGCTGCCGGTGTTGGGCAGGGTCAGGTTGGGCAGCGAGAAGGTGGGCGTGGCGGCCAGCCGCCCGTTCCAGTACGTGGTCATCTGGGTGAAGGCGGTGTTGTAGCTCGGCGCGACGCTCGACAGGGCCGACCCGGTCGGCAGGGCTACGCCGGTGCCGAAGTTGTCCACCGCGACCACGAAGTCGTTGTCGTTGGTCTGGCCCGGCTGGACGGTGCTCAGCGACGAACTGGTCAGCTGGATAAGGTTCGGGCCCGAGCCGCCGGGCGGCACGCTGACCGCGGACGTCCCATTGTTCGTGACCGCGACCCGGGTGTAGATCAGCATGAACGGGTTGCCCCCGATGGTCACCTTGTCGGCGAAGTCCGTGATGGCGATGACGACCGAGCCGACGGTGCGGGTCGTCGTCATGGCGGGCAGGTAGCCGCTGGCCTCGGTCCACTGGACCGACTGCGCCGCTGGCGCCCCGCCGAAGTCGTAGGCGCTGAAGGAGTACATCGCGCCGCAGTAGCTGGTGCTGTCCTGGGTGTAGGTGTTCACCACGCCGCGGGCGAAGAACGAGCCCGACAGGTACTCGAACACCGGCCAGTAGTTGCCGTCCCAGCCGATCGTGGTCTGGTTGGCGAAGCCCTCCCCGTTAGGGTCACTCGGGGTCGGGAAGTTCGTGCCGTAGGCCTTGGGCAGGCTCGAATTCTGGCAGGCGTTCGGGGCGATATCTGGTAGGCCCTGAAATCCCGTGGTGGTGCCGGTGCCGGCGTTGTAACCGGGCAGCCGCCACACCCGGGTGGTCGCCGTGGTGCACGGCAACTGCACCAGGACCGTGTCATTGGCTGTGGTGTCGCCGGTCGGCACGATGCACTTGGACGAGTGCACTGCCTCCAGGTTGAAGGTGTTGGTGGCTCCGCTGACCGTCACCGGCTGCAGCTCGAACTCCTGATTGGTCTGCCCGTTGCACGTCCACTGGATGACCTGGGCGTTGTCGGCCGTCGAGCGGCCGGAGACGTCCACGCACAGGCTGGCGAAGGACGTGATGGTGTAGGTGTTCGTGGTGCCGGAGACCGGGGTGAAGGTCCAGTTCTGGTTGCTGCCCGAATTGCAGTTGTACTGAATCAGCTGGACGCCGGTCGCGGTCTGCGAGTTGGGATCATCCATGCACAGGCTGCTGCCCTGGTTCACGTTCGTGGTCGTGAACGCCACCGGCTGGGCCGCGGCCGGACTGGCGCTGGTCAGGACCGGCAAGAGGGCGGCGGCTAAGACGACGGCCGCGGCCACGCTGAGGCCGCGCGACCGCGGCCCGGAGCGGCGGCCCAGCCCGACCGCGGGCCGGGCGAACGGTCTGCGCGCGCGTGATGTCTGCAGGTGAATCACAGGTCCTCACATCCTCTGACACGACAGGACAGCCTTTTGTGATCGCTAACATCCCTGCCTGTTAGCGCTAACAGTCGGCGCGCGGATCGCGGTCGTCAAGAGCCAATGTGAGCCGCCATCAGCCGCCGGCACCCGAAATGACGAACCGGCCACCCCGCACTCCATTAGCCGCTTACCCCTGGAGCACCCGAGCGTTATCACGACCGTTTTGCCGCAGGAATGAGGCCGTCGCCTAACCGTCGGGCGTGAGCCTGGCCCCGGCCGGCCCTCCGGCCTGGCTGGTCCGGCTGGCGGCCAGCCCCGGCGGTCACTCCCCGTCCTGTGGTCCCGCGGTTACTGCGCTGTCACGCAGTTCCCGGCGCGGGCCTGCCCGGATCCTGGTTTCTGGTGCCGCCGGAACGCACTGGCCCATGATCCCGGAAATCCGTCAGCACATGGCGCTGACGGATTTCCGGGATCATGAAGGCCACATTCCGGCCCACCGCTGAGGCGGAATGTGGCCCGGCCTCATCGGGACCATACGGGGCGACTGATCTGAATGAGGCTGGTGTGACGCAACGAGCCCGGCGGCGGCCCGTAGCGCGCCAGCGATCGCGGGGCGGCGGCCCAGGCGGGTCA
>JBOHCO010001611.1:0-5474 GCA_050698895.1 Streptosporangiaceae bacterium | reverse complement strand
GGGCCAGCGGGGCCGCCGCCCCCGAGCCGCCGGCCGACCCCGAGCCCCGGCCCCTGGCCCTGCGCATCGGGGTCCTCGGCGCGTTCACGATCAACGGGCAGCCCGGCGCGCTGCTCCCGGCCCAGAGCCAGCTCGTCCTGGCCCTGGCCCTCAACAGCGCCAGCGGCCTGTCCAACCAGCAGCTCTGCTACCTGCTCGGCGCCGACCCCGACCGGCCCAAGCCCAGTGACTCGCTGCGCCAGCTCATCGTCAGGACCCGCCGCCAGCTCGGCCGGGCCCCGGACCGCCGGGAGTGGATCGAGCACCTGGGCGGCGGCCAGTACGCCCTGCACCCCGACGCCCGGTTCGACTGGCAGGAATTCGACCAGCTCACCACCGAGGGCATGCGGTCCCGCGACGCGCAGAAGCTGCGCCGCGCGCTGGGCCTGATCCGGGGCCGTCCGTTCACCGGCTGCTACTACTGGTGGCTGGACCTGGCTACCACCGAGTCCATCCGGGCCCAGATCGTGGACGCCGCCGACGTGCTGGCCGCCCTCGAGATCGCGGCCGGCGACCCGGCCGCGGCGGCCCGGGCAGCCCGGATCGGGCTCACCGGGGACGTCGGGGCCGAGCAGCTGTGGCGCGCCCTGATGCGCGCTGAGCACGCCGCCGGTAACCTGTCGGGCGTCCGGGAGGCGTGGAACCGCTGCCTGGACGCGATCAGCGAGATCGCGCCGGACGGCGAGCCCCACCCGGGCACCGCCGCGCTCTACCGGGAGCTACTCGGCGGGTCCCGCGCGCGTCCGGCGTGGGCGGGCGGATGACTTCGGGATGACCATCGGCTGACCGGCAGATCACATATTTTGGGCGGGTGGTATTCAGCCTGCTCATGCTTGGGTGAAACGATCGTCTTGTGAGGTTGTCCCGACGTGAGCCGTCGCTGCCCGAAATGCAGCAGGCGGTTAGCCCCCCCGAGGGCGGTTCGCCCAGCCCGGCGACCGCCCCGGCCGATCGCGCCCCGCCGCCGGGCCGCGCGCCGAAGCGGGGGCCGGCCGGGCCGGCCTCGAGCGCGCCTGACGGCCTGACCGTCCAGGTCGAGGACGACCTCCAGCCGCGCGTCCGGATGCCCGCTGACCTGCTGCGCTGCATCATCACCGGCCTCGAGCTGGTCGTCGTCGCGGCGGTCAGCCTACTCGGCGTGCAGGTGAGCGCATCCAGCGCCACTCACCGGCTGCCCAGCGGCCTGGTCGCCATTCTGGGGCTGCCCGCCGACATTTTCGTGTTTGCCCTGCCGCTGGGCCTGGCCGTGCTGATCGCCGTCAACGGCGGCTGGCGGCGGCTGGCCGAGGCGGTGGTCACCGGCGGCCTGGTGATCGGGTTCGTCGCGGCGGCCAACGCCGTGCTGCGCTTCGACGCGTTCTCGCTGTTGTACAACGGCCTGGTCGCCGCGCCGCGCAGCGGCGTCCACCCGCCTCTGTTCGACGTCTACCTGGCCGGGCTGGTGGCCTTCATCACGGTGATCGGGCTGGCCAGCCGGCCCCAGTGGCGCTCGGCCATCTGGGTCGCGATCGGCTTCTACTCGCTGACCATACTGGCCGCCAACCAGATCACGGTGCTGGCGCTGATCATGACGATGCTGATCGGGTCGACGATCGGCTCGGGCCTGCGGTGGGCGGTCGGCACCGTGTCCGAGCGGCCGTCGGCCCTGAAGATCGCAACCGCGCTGACCGGGGCGGGCACGCCGATCGCGGCCATCCGCCGGATCTTCGACTCCCGCTCGGAGAACCGGCGCTACCTGGTCACCACCACCGAGGGCCAGGATCTGGACGTGACCGTCTTCGACCGGGACCAGCAGGCGGTCGACCTGCTCTACCGGATCTACCGGTCGGTCCGGCTCAGGTCCTCGGTGTCGCGCAGCTCCCCGCTCACCATTGAGCGCGCCGTGGAGCGCCAGGCCTTGCTGGTCTACGCGGTCGAGGACGCCGGCGTGGCGACTCCCCGGCTGCGGGCCCTGATCCGGGTCGGCTCCGAGGCCGCCGTGATGTGCTGCGAGCGGCGCACCGGCACCAACCTGGCCCGGCTGTCCGCCTCGCCCACCGATGAGCAGCTCACCAGCGTCTGGGCCGCCGTGCTCCGGCTGCACGAGCACCGGGTGACCCACCGGGCGCTGACCGCCGACCGCATCCTGCTGACCGGCCCGCAGGGCACCGACGTGGTCCTGCTCGACCCGGGCAACGGCGACGTCGCGGCCACCGAGCTCCAGCGGCGGCTGGACCTGGCCCAGCTGCTGGCCGAGCTGGCCCTGCTGGTCGGGCCGGACCGGGCCGTGGACGTCGCGATGGAGCAGGTCGGGCCGGAGCTGCCGGCCATCGTGCCGCTGCTCCAGCCGGTGGCGCTGTACCGCTCGACCAGGGCCGCGCTGCGGCGGCGCAAGGACGTGCTGCCCGCGCTGCGCAAGCGGCTGACCGGGGCCACGCCGGACGGCGAGATCCCGCAGGTGCAGCTGGAGCGGTTCCGGCTGCGCACCATCATCACGCTGCTGGTCGGCGTGGTGGCCGCCGACATCCTGGTCGGCCAGCTCAGCAAGGAGAAGTTCGGCGCTCTGGTGACCCACGTGAACTGGGGCTGGGCGCTGGTCGGGCTGGCCCTGTCCGCGGCCACCTACATCGGCGCCACCTTCTCGCTGACCGGGTTCGTGCTGGAGCGGCTGAGCCTGGTCAAGACCTTCCTGGTCCAGGTGGCGGGCACGTTCGTGGCCCTGGTCACGCCCGTGGCGGTGGGCGGCGCCGCGCTGAACATCCGGTTCCTGCGCAAGTCGGGCGTCGCCTCGGCCGACGCCGCGGCCAGCGTCGGGGTGTCCCAGGTGTTCGCCCTGGCCCTGCACGTCCTGCTGCTGATCATCTTCGTGGCCATCACCGGCACCTCGGGGCAGCACTCGCTGGCCCCGCACGCCTGGGTGTTCATCGCGCTCGCGGTCCTGGTCGCGGGGGCGCTGCTGGTGCTGGCCTTCCCGGCCGGGCGGCGGCTGGTCCAGTCCCGGGTGGCCCCGGCGATCAGCCAGGTCGTCCCGCGGCTGCTGGACGTGGCCCAGCAGCCCGAGAAGCTGACCCAGGGCATCGGCGGCGCGCTGCTGGTCACCGGCGGCAACATCCTGTGCCTGGACGCGTCGGTGCGGGCCCTGGGCAGCTCGGTGCCGCTGGCCAGCGTGGCCGTGGTCTACCTGACCGGCAACGCGATCGCGTCGGTGGTGCCCACGCCCGGCGGGCTGGGCGCGGTGGAGGCCGCGCTCTCGGCGGGCCTGACCGCGGCCGGGCTGGCGGGCACCACGGCGGTCAGCGCGGTGCTGCTGTTCCGCACCCTGACCTTCTGGCTGCCGGTGGCGGCCGGCTGGGTCGCCCTGCACTACCTCCAGGGCCGCGACATCCTCTAGCCCAGCCGCGCCCCAGCCCAGCCAGGCCCTAGCCCAGCCAGGCCCTAGCCCAGCCGGCCCTAGCCCAGCCGGCCCACCGCCAGCGCGGCGGCCAGCAGCACAATGCCCCAGGACATGGCCCGCAGCGCGTGCTCCAGCGGGGCCAGCAGCCGGGCCCGGTCCAGGTCCAGCACCGAGCCGTCGGCCAGCACCACCCGCCCGGTCACCGACCCGGTCTTGCGGCGCAGCATCCGGGCCGGCGTGCTCAGGCTGCGCTGCGCCGCCGACAGGCCCAGCGCCGCCCCGGCCGCCAGCACCGGCGCCACGGCCAGCCGGCCCGTCTCGGCCACGTAGGCCGTGAGCACCGGGAACGACCCCCAGGCCGCGGCGAACCCGAGGTCGTTGTGGACCACGCCGTGCAGCAGCTCGGCGTTGTAGGCGATGACCAGCAGCGGCCCGGCGACCATGAACGGCACCAGCACCCAGCCCACCCGGATCACCCCGTACACGCCGAAGCCCAGCGCGCCGGCCAGCGAGGCCACCGACGCCGCGACCAGCACCGGGCTCGAGATGCGGGTGCGCAGCGGCCGCCCCTGCAGCTCGTCCAGCGCGTGCGCGGCCACGCCCACGGCCAGGAAGAAGGCGCCCAGCGTGCACAGCAGCGGCACCAGGGTGACCGTCGGGGCCAGGCAGGCCCCGATCACCACGTAGGACAGGTGCCAGGCCGTGTAGGGCGGGTGCAGCAGCGTCCACCAGTCCCGCCAGGGTCCCTGACGGGCCGCGTAGTAGGCCGGCGCCGTGGCCGGCGCGTCCTGCGGGCCGGCCGCCTGCCGGTCAGTCACCGGCGCGGGTTCCCCACATCACCAGGCCGCCGCCGAGGCTCATGACCCGGACCCCGACGTCCCGCAGGCCGGCCCGGCGCCAGGCGTCCGCCGTCCAGGCCACCGGGTAGCGCCGGTAGTGCCCGGAGATGTTCGGCCCCAGGAACCGGCCCACCTGGTACCACTCCCGGCCGCCGGTCAGCAGCCCGCCCGCGGGCAGCAGCAGCCGGGTGTACAGCCACCACCAGAACCGCCAGAACGGCGCCGGCGGGGCCAGGAACTCCAGGCTGGCCACCGTCCCGCCCGGCTTGACCACCCGGGCCAGCTCGGCCAGCGTGGCCTGCGGGTCGTCCACGTACCGCAGCAGGTAGGTGAAGGTCAGCGCGTCGAAGGTGCCGTCGGCGAACGGCAGCTGCTCGGCCCGCCCGGCGATCAGGCCGATGCTCGCGGCCTGGCCGGCGGCGGCCACGTTGCGGCGGCCCTGGCGCAGCATCTGCTCGGTCAGGTCGACGCCGATGACCGTGGCGCCGGTCCGATCCGCGAGCTGGATCGAGACCCCGGCCGTCCCCGCCGCCACATCCAGGATGACCTGGCCCGCGCCCGGCCCGGCGGCCGTCCCGCCTGCCCCGCCCGCCTTGATGCGGTCCACCATGGCCCGCCGCCAGCGGCCGTTCTGGCCCATGGACAACACCTCGGCCAGCCGGTCGTAGCGCTCGGGGAGCGGCGCGAACAGGTGCTGGGCGAAGCGGTTCCGCTCATCGACAGCGGCTAGCGGCACGTCGGCTCCTAGGGGTTCGGGTTTCAGGTTCGCCTTTGCCGGCCACCCAATGCAAGGGCCGGGCCCGGCGGGTTACGCGCGAAACGGGCCGGCAGCCGGCCGGCAGCGGCCGTCGGTAGGCCGTCGGCGGGCCGTCAGCGGGTCGTCAGCGGGTCGTCAGCGGGTCGTCAGAGGGCAGAACCTCTCATCTGTCGCATAGCGGCTGACCTGCGTGACTGGTCCCATACATTCCCTCTATACCAATCCTTTACCATTTAGTTGTTTAATCATGACTAACGGTCACTATACGTTCGCGGCGACGCCCCGCAGTCACGGTGAACCTGGTCCAAAGCTCCGCTAACCCCAACAGGTCCATCGTTCTCTGCCCAAAGACGGCAAAGGAGCCTCTATGATCCGTCGCTGGTGCATACCCCTCACTACCATCGCTTTGGCCTTCGGCTCGCTGATGGCCGCCGCCGGCGGCGCCAACGCCGCGGTGACCGCGCAT
>JBOHCO010001610.1:0-1621 GCA_050698895.1 Streptosporangiaceae bacterium | reverse complement strand
CGACCAACTCCGACAACGAGTACGCCAACGCCTCGCTGTCGTGCTGGTCGGCCAGCGCCCTGACCTGACTGGGCCCGGGTCAGGACTCGTCGAGCGCGTATGAGCCGGTTCGCACCTGGCCGACCGGCTTCTAGCTCGCGATGACGACGCCCGCGCCGGTCGTCGTGCTGCGGATCAGCCGCAGCCCGGCGGCCGGCGTGCCTTGAGCCGGGCCACCTCCGCCGCGGCATCTCCGCCCAGCACCCGGCGGCCGGCCCAGTCCGCCGAGCGCAGCGTCGTGGAGGCGACGTACTTGGGCAGCGCGTTGAGGGGCTCGCGACCGGGTCGGCCGGGTCGGTGACCTTGGGCCAGTGGCTCGAGAACAGCTCGTAGGTCCGGCGGCCGAGCAGGAACGCGCTGGCGTTATCGAACCATCCGGTCACCGCCGTGCCGAAGTCCTCATCGCCGCAGGGGGACGACCAGCCGCCGCAGGCGAACTGCTCGTCGCGGTCCTCGTCCGGCCCGCCGTGGCCTGCGTGTGCGCGAGACTCATCGGCGCTGTCCCCGAGATAATCGGCTTCAGTCGATCATGGAGGTGGGCGTGGCGGGCGGCGCGGGCGTGGCGGGCGGCGCGAGCGTGGCCGGCGGCGCGGAATCGGTGCACTGCTGGGTGCCGGACTCGGTCCGGCTGCCCGCGACGGGCTCCGGGCCGCTGGACGGGGTGACCGTCGCGGTCAAGGACATGTTCGCCGTCGCGGGCCGGGTGTCCTCGTTCGGGCACCCGGCCTGGCGGGCCAGCCACGAGCCGGCCGAGGCCACCGCGCCCGCGCTGGCCCGGCTGCTGGCCGCGGGCGCGTCGGGCGAGGGCCTGGCCAAGCTCGACCAGCTGGCCTACTCCATCATCGGCAACGCGGGCGAGGGCACCCCGCCGGTGAACTCGCTCTATCCGGACCGGTTCACCTGCGGCTCCTCCTCAGGCCCGGCCGCCGCGGTGGCGGCCGGCCTGGCCGGCCTGGGCCTGGGCACCGACACCGGCGGCTCGGTCCGCGCCCCGGCCGCCGCGTGCGGGCTGTACGGCCTGCGGCCCACCCACGGCCTGATCAGCGCCGAGGGCGTCCTGCCGCTGGCCCCGTCGTTCGACACCGCCGGGGTGATGGCGGCCAGCCTGGGCCTGCTGGGCCGGGCGCTCGGCGTGCTGGCCCCGGCGCCCCCCGCCGTGGTCGCCATCCGGAGAGTCCTGCTCCCCGCCGACGTCCTGACCGGGGCCGGCGCGCCGACCGCGGAGGCGGTGCAAGCCGTCGCGACCGCGCTGGCCGCCGCGATCGGCGGCGAGCTGGCCGAGTGCGAGCTGGCCCAATGCGAGCTGGGCCAGTTCATCAGCGACCAGGTAGCCGACCTGTTCGCCCGGCTCCAGGGCCGGGAGGTCTGGGCCGCGCACGCGGCCTGGCTGCGCGAGCACCGCGACGTGCTCGCCGCCGACGTCCGGGCCCGCGCCGACCGGGCCGAGCGGCTCAGCGCCGACCCCGCCGACCGCCGGCAGGCCGACCAGCGGGCCGGGCTGGACTACCGGGCCGCGCTGGACCGGGCCGCGCCGTCCGACGCCGTGGTGGTCCTGCCGGTGATGCCCGGCCTGCCGCCGCTG
>JBOHCO010001609.1:0-4759 GCA_050698895.1 Streptosporangiaceae bacterium | reverse complement strand
ACCGCCGGGGCCAGCACCGTCTCGCCGCGGGCGGCGGCCCGGATCGCGGCGGCCAGCTCGGCCCTGGGCAGCTCCTTGAGCAGGTAGCCGGCCGCGCCGGCCTCGACCGCGCGGAGGATGTCGGCATCGTTGTCGTAGGTGGTCAGGACCATGATCTTGACCTCGGGCCGGGCGGCGCGGATCCGGGTCGTGGCGCTCACCCCGTCGCCCGCCGGCATCCGCAGGTCCATCAGCACCACGTCGGGGCGCAGCCGGCCGGCCAGCGCCACCGCCTCGTCGCCGGAGGCAGCCTCGCCCACGACCTGGAGGTCCGGCTCGGCGGCCAGCATGCCGGTCAGCCCGGCCCGGACCACCGGGTGATCGTCGGCGACCAGGATCCGGATCCGCGCGCCCGCCGCCCGCTCGCCGCTCACGCGGGCACCGTCACGCTCACCGCGGTGCCCTCGCGGGGCGCGCTGCGCACCAGCAGCGACCCGCCCGCGTCGGCCACCCTGGCCCGCATCCCGCGCAGCCCGTACCCGCCGCAGGCCGCGGCCGGGTCGAAGCCCGCGCCGTCATCGGTGACCACCAGCCGGACCTCGGCCTCGCCGTAGGCCAGCCGGATGCTGGCCTGGCTGGCCCCGGCGTGCTTGCGCACGTTGGCCAGCGCCTCCTGGCAGACCCGCAGCAGCATGACCTCGGCGCTGGTGCCCAGCGGCCGCGTGATCCCGGTGATCTCCAGGTCGGCGGCCAGCCCGCCCGGCCCGGCGACCTGGGCCGCGACCCGGCGCAGCGCATCGTCGAGCGTCCCGCCGTCCAGCGTGGCCGGGGTCAGCCCGGCCACCAGCGCCCGCGCCTCGGCCAGGTTCTCCCTGGCCGTCTCGGTGGCCAGGGAGAACCTGGTGGCGGCGGGTGCCGTCGGGGTCCGCGGCCAGGCCGGCCTCGGCCGCCTGCACGAGCATCACGATGCTGGCGAAGCCCTGGGCGATGGTGTCGTGGATCTCGGCCGACAGCCGCTGCCGCTCGGCCAGCACCCCGGCCTCCCGGTGCGCGGCGGCCAGCTCGGCCCGGGTGGCCCCGAGCTGCTCGATCAGCTCGGCCCGCTCCGCGCTCTGGTTGATGATCTTGAAGACCCAGCTGCCGAACGTGACGGAGAACGCGGTGCCCAGGGCCGAGATCGACGCGGCCACCGCGAGCTGCGGGCCGTGCTCGCCCTGGGCCAGCGCGGCCAGCAGCTGGGTGGCGTTGAGCGCGGTCACGCCACCACGGCCGACCGGAACGAGACCATCATGAAGCACTGCGGGCAGAGGGCCAGCAGCACGAACGTGTTGGTGCCGCCGGCCATCTCGGCCACCAGCAGCAGCCCGGCCAGCCCGGCCAGGTAGACCGCCGCACGCCAGGGCTGGTCCGGGTCGGCGGTGATCACGGGCCGGCCGACCAGCAGGTACCAGGGGGCCATGGCGGCCAGCGCCGTCCCGGCCGCGGCCGCGTTCGGCGGCCGCGCCACGACCAGCATGAACAGCGTAGCGGCCAGGATGACGGCGTAGTACGCGTCCCACCGCCGCAGCCCGCCCTGCCAGGCGTCCTGCCGCGCCGGGCGCGCACTCACCGCTAGGCCCGGCGCTGCCAGCGGAATGTCTCCACGCACAGGATCAAGCTTGCCGCCAGCCAGGCGGCCAGCACCAGGGCTACCCGGTCCAGCTGCCAGCTGTGCCCGGCCTCCTGGTAGGCGAAGCGGCCCGGCAGGAACACCGAGCGCAGGCCCTGGCACATCCACTTGAGCGGGAACAGCGCCGCGACGTGCTGCAGGCTGGCGGGCAGGGTGGTGAACACGAAGTAGACGCCGGAGATGAACGACAGGACCAGGTAGGGCAGGGTGACCACGGCCGACGCGCTGCGCTGGGTGCGGGCCAGGCTGCTGGTGGCCACGCCCAGCAGCGCGCAGGTGCTGACCCCGAGACCGAACACCCAGGCCAGCGTGATCCAGCGGCCCGGCGTCGACGGCAGGTGCAGGCCGAGCAGGGTGGCGCCCAGGACCAGCAGGATCGCGACCTCGGCCAGGCTGACTACCAGGGCCGACAGGGCCTTGCCGAGGAAATACGCCGCCGCGGGCGCGGGCGTCCCGGCCAGCCGCAGCAGCGTGCCGTCGTCGCGGTCGGCCGTGACGCCGATGCCCAGGTTGACGAAGCTGGTCGACATGATGCCGCTGGCGATGATCCCGGCGGCGAAGTACTGCCGGTACGGGACGGCCGTGTGGCCGACGTTGCCGTGGAAGATCTCCCCGAACAGCACCAGCAGGATGACCGGCAGCGCGAAGGTGAACACCACGCTCTCGCGCTGGCGGAAGAACGCCCGGATCTCCAGGCCGCCGCGCAGCGCGCCGAGCCGTACCGCGGCCGGCCACGGACCCGGCAGCCAGCCGGCGCGGCTGGCCGCGGGGTCGCCCGGCACGGGCCCGGCCGAGGGTCTGGCCGTCATCGCGGCTCTCCGTTCTCCGGCGCCCCGATGAGCGCGAGATAGGTGTCCTCCAGGGTGGGCCTGGTCACGGTCAGGCCGGGGATCTCGCCGTCGTGGCGGCCGGCCAGCTCGGCGATCAGCCGGGTCGGCGTCTCGGTCCGCTCCTCCCGTGTCCGAGGCCCGTCCCGCCAGCTCACCGTGGCCCGGGCGGTGTCCCGGCCGCCGATCTCGGCCGGGGTGCCGGCGGCCAGCAGGCGGCCGCCGGCCAGCACCCCGACCCGGTCGGCCAGCGCCTCGGCCTCCTCCAGGTAGTGCGTGGTGAGCAGGATGGTGGTGCCCGCGGCGGCCAGGCGGCTGATCAGCCCCCAGAACGCCCGCCGGGCGGCCGGGTCGAAGCCGGTCGTCGGCTCGTCCAGGAACAGCAGCTCCGGGCGGCCCACGACGCCCAGCGCCACGTCCACCCGGCGCCGCTGCCCGCCCGACAGCTGGGGCAGCCGGGTCCGCGCCTGCTGGGTCAGGCCGACCGTCTCGATCACCTCGTCTGGATCGCGGGCCCGGGGATAATAGTGGGCAAAATGCCCGACTATCTCGCGGACGGTCAGCTCACCCCCACCATCTGTTACAGATTGCAGGACAATTCCGATGCGGGATCGCCAGTCGCGGGAGCGGCGGCCAGGGTCTCGCCCAGGACCTCCACCGTGCCCCCGTCCCGGCGGCGGTGCCCCTCGAGGATCTCCACGGTCGTGGTCTTGCCGGCCCCGTTCGGTCCCAGCAGGGCGAACACCTCGCCCCGGTAGATGTCCAGGTCCAGGCCGTCGACCGCGACCCGGTCGGCGTAGGTCTTGCGCAGGCCGCGGGCGGTCACCGCCGTCTCGCGCGCAGTCATCATGCGAGCATCATCGCGTCGGGGGCGGCGGCGGCGCGCCGGCCGGCCGGGCACCGCGCTGTCATCCGTTCGGGGGACAGACGGCCGTCCGCCATCCGGCGGGCTTGCCTGCCCGGCTACTCTGGCTGGGTGGGGAACGCGATTAAGCTCAGCGACGGATTCGGGCGCATAGCTACCGATCTGCGCGTTTCCCTGACCGACCGGTGCAACCTGCGGTGCAGCTACTGCATGCCGCCTGAGGGCCTCGACTGGCTGCCCAGCCCTGACCTGCTCACCGACGACGAGCTGCTGCGGCTCATCGGGATCGCGGTCACCCGGCTGGGCGTGACGCAGGTGCGGTTCACCGGCGGCGAGCCGCTGCTGCGCAAGGGCCTGACCGGCATCGTGGCCCGTGCCGCCGCCCTGCGGCCGCGCCCGGAGCTATCCCTGACCACCAACGCCATCGGGCTGGCCCGGCTGGCCGGGCCGCTGCGCGAGGCCGGCCTGGACCGGGTCAACGTGTCCCTGGACACCCTGTCCGCGCCGACCTTCGTCAGGCTCGCCCGGCGGGATCGGCTGCGCGACGTGCTGGACGGGCTGGCCGCCGCAGCCGACGCGGGCCTGACCCCGGTCAAGGTCAACGCGGTGCTGATGCGCGGCGTCAACGACCACGAGGCGGCCGCGCTGCTGCGGTTCTGCCTGGAGCAGGGCTACCAGCTGCGGTTCATCGAGCAGATGCCGCTGGACGCGCAGCACGGCTGGCGGCGGGCCGAGATGGTGACCGCCGATGAGATCATGGCCGCGCTGGGCGAGGAGTTCGTGCTCAAGCCCGACGACACGGTCGACCGGGGCGCGGCCCCGGCCGAGGTGTTCCTGGTCGACGGCGGGCCCGCCCGCGTCGGCATCATCGCCTCGGTGACCCGGCCCTTCTGCGGGTCCTGCGACCGGGTCCGGCTGACCGCCGACGGCCAGGTCCGCAACTGCCTGTTCGCCCGCGAGGAGAGCGACCTGCGCGGCCGGCTGCGGGGCGGGGCCTCGGACGAGGACCTGGCCGCGGCGTGGCAGCAGGCCGTGGCCAGCAAGCTGCCCGGCCATGGCATCAACGACCCCGGCTTTCTCCAGCCCGTCCGGCCGATGTCGGCCATCGGCGGCTGATTCGTGCCGCCGTGCGGCGCGGGGGAGATAGACGCGGGGGGGATAGAGGGGCCGCTGGGCGGCCGAGTCTTGCCGGGCGGGTCACCGCGGCCCGGTCGTGGTCCGGACTTCGACGCGATCATCCTGGCCGGGGGCCGCGGCACCCGGCTCGGCGGCGCCGACAAGCCCGGCCTGGTGGTCGGCACGGAGTCCATGGCGGCCGCGGTGGCCAGGGCGGCGGTGGCTGCCGGGGCCCGGCGGGTGGTCCTGGTCGGCCCCGGCCGGGCCGACCTGGCCGCGATCGTGCCCCCGGAGGGCCTGCTG